>SXQR01000232.1 GCA_005792865.1 Flavobacterium sp.
CCAGAACCGCGTGCTGCCTTTTACCGAAAAATCTTTTGTGGCCGAAGGCAAATCCACCAAGATGATCGTGGTATCGGACGGCGATGTCATCCGCAACCAACTCGACAAGAATTACCAGCCGCTCGAGCTGGGCTATGACAAATGGAGCGGAAACCTTTATGCAAACAAGGAATTCCTGATGAACTGCATCAATTACCTCTTGGATGACAACGGCCTCATAGGGCTTCGGAGCAAGGAGGTCTCGCTGCCGCTGTTGGACAAGGAAAAAACATATGAAAAGTACACCGTTGTACAGGTCGTCACGGTGGCGCTGCCGATTGCGGTGCTGATGCTCTTCGGTATTGGGTTCACGCTTTTGCGGGCCCGAAAATACGGGCGGTAATGTTAATAAAATTCGGGCGGAAGGTTTTATTAATTGGCGGTTTAAAATATATTTGTAGCATCTAACGCGGCTCCGTTCCGGGATGCCAATGACACATAAAAACAAAATGAAATTCATCGTATCAAGTTCATACCTGCTCAAGCAACTCCAGGTCCTGGGAAGCGTCATCAACAGCAGCAACACGTTGCCCATCCTTGACAACTTCCTGTTTGAACTGGACAATAACGCGCTCACGGTATCGGCTTCAGACCTTGAGACTACGATGTCGGCCACCCTTGAGATCGATTCATCAAGCCAGGGAAGCGTTGCCGTCCCCGCCAAGCTTTTGCTGGAAATCCTGAAAACGTTCCCCGAACAGCCCCTGACCTTTACGGTGGAGGAAAACTCGACCATCGAGATCTCCTCAAATTCAGGTAAATATGCGCTGGCCTATTCCCCCGGCGACCAGTTTCCAAAATCGGTCAGCCTTGACGACCCGTCCACGACCATCGTACCGGCCGACGTTTTGGCAACCGCGGTGAGCAAGACCATTTTCGCTGCGGGCAATGACGACCTGCGTCCGGTCATGTCCGGTGTATTCTTCCAGTTTTCGCCCGATGGACTGACTTTTGTCGCTACCGATGCGCATAAACTCGTGAAGTATGCACGGACCGATGTCAAGGCGTCGCAGGTGGCGGATTTCATCATGCCGAAAAAACCGCTTAACATCCTCAAGAGTATTTTAGGCGCATCTGATGCGGACGTGAAGATCGAATACAACGACTCCAACGCGACTTTCTCATTTGACAACTACGTCCTGACCTGCCGACTGATCGACGGGAAATACCCGAACTACGAAGCGGTCATTCCAAAGGAAAACCCCAATAAACTGGTGATCGACAGGACCCAGTTCCTGAATTCCGTGCGCCGGGTTGCCATTTTCTCGAACAAGACCACGCACCAGATCAGGCTCAAGATCGCCGGTACGGAGCTGAACATCTCTGCCGAGGATATCGATTACTCGAACAAGGCCGAAGAGCGTTTGACCTGCGATTACCAGGGCGATGACATGCAGATTGGGTTCAATTCGCGCTTCCTCACCGAAATGCTGACAAACCTGCAGAGCGACATGATCCAGCTTGAGATGTCCATGCCGAACCGCGCGGGAATCCTCACTCCATCTGACGGCCTGGAAGATGGCGAGACCGTAACGATGTTGGTAATGCCCGTAATGCTCAACAACTAAATGCACTTAAAAACAAAAAGCCGCAAATTGCGGCTTTTTTTATGCGTATAGGATTACTTCCTTGCTGCGGCGGCCAGAGTCTCCGGATTGGCCGATACCGCGACGCCAGGCAGCTTTACCGGCGCACCGATCTGCGCGAGGAAACTTCCCTCGACCTCTCCCCTTTTATATGTGGTGAAACCGATGCGGTACAGGCCCATGACCAACGATTTTGTCGGATTGGAGGGTTCGCTGGTAATGCGCATCAGGGAATTGTACTTGCTACCGGAGGGTTGGGCGGGCAACTCCGAAGAGTCATCGTTGGAATCGATCGTGATCCATTTGGCGGTTTTGGCCTTCGCGGCAACGTCCTCAAGTTTCAAGATGTCGGTGGCGCGCTCAAAAGTTACCCATGTATCAAAAAACTTCTTGTTCTCGGAAGCGTTTGCGGTAAAGTCGGCCGTGGCATAGTCATTTCCCGTGGGTTTCATGCCATCGGGCACCGGTGATACCATCCGGATGCCGATCTCGGGTGCAGCCACGGGAATCCAGACATATACATAATACATCTTCTTTCCGTTCTTGACCTCATCCGGCGCGGCACCCGGCTTGATATAGCCGTAGTAGCTGGTAAGGTCGGTATAAGGGACACGGATTTCCTTGCCCATCACGCTTTTCTTCCCCATGTCAGCGCCAAATTTGTCAAGTTTTTGCGCACCGGCCAAGCAAACGCTCAGGCAGCATGCGACAGTAAATAGTGTTTTGTTCATTGCTGAAATTTTGATAGTGCCCTACTCTTTGGCTTTTCGGGATCCGCCGTAAATCGGTCATAATATTAACAAATTTTTGAAATGATTAACACATTGTCAGGACGTTTCGTTGAAAAAATTTATTGACCTGGACAATCGGCTGAGAATTTGCCCGAATCTTTATGCTACATTAGCAATGCCTTAATTTTCAGAACCATGGAAAAATCGCTCCCTGTCATGCCCGAAAACCGCGCCGGTGTACTGGATGCACTTCGCGGTTTTGCCTTATTGGGAATATGCCTGGCCAACGCCGGCTATTTCTCCATGTATATTTTCAAGAGCCCGCCAGAGCGGGCATCCATGCCTTTCCCCGTCCTGGACCACTGGCTGGCCAATGTGCATTACGCGCTCATTGACGGGAAATTCTACTCGATTTTTTCAATGCTTTTCGGGATCGGGTTTTCGATTATCTTTTTTGGGAAAGGCGATGGAAAAAAGCTCTCCTTATTTTATCGCCGGCTGATCATTTTGCTGGGAATCGGGCTGGTCCACGGATTTTTGATCTGGGACGGCGACATCCTGATTTTTTATGCACTTGCCGGAATGGTGCTTCCGCTTTTCCGAAACCTTTCGGCACGTGCCCTTGTAATTACGGCGTCGGTCATGCTGGTCAGCCCGATCATATTCGATGTTGCCAAGGTAATCAGCGATAACCGGCTCAACATCAGCAGACCCTTCCTCGAAATCGCCATGGCGCAGGACAGGGCTTCCGGTATAGAAGAGAAGGAAGTAGCAGACTGGGTATTGCGAAATACCGGCTATGACGACCTGAGACGGTGGAACAAATCCGGGCTTTTGTGGGGTTGGTATTTGCGCATGGAAGGCAACCGCGTGCTCAAGATCATGGGAATGTTCCTCATCGGCCTGGCTGTCGGCAAACTGAGGATGTACGACGACCTTGCCCGATGGCGTCCGAAACTGCGCCGGATACTGTTCACGATGCTCGCCGTGGGCCTCGCCGGCGGATTGTTGAAGGTCGTGGGCGAGCACGACGGTGTTTCTTTGCCCAAATGGGGAGGCCTGCTCGATACGTTGGGCTATACGCTGAATGTTGCGCCCCTCGCCCTGGCCTATGCCTGTCTTTTCGCACTTTACTATTCCCGGGGCAAATCGCTGCCGCTTCTTGAAAATGTTGGCCGCATGGCGCTGACCAATTACATCCTGCAATCCATCATATGCCTGTTCATTTATTACGGTTTCGGACTTGGAATGGCCACACGGATCGGGCCTTCCGGCTTCATGCCGATCGCCATCGCGGTCTTTTTGCTGCAGATCGCGTACAGCACCTGGTGGCTGAGACATTTCCAGTTTGGGCCGCTTGAGTGGATCTGGCGGCAACTGACATATGGAAAGAGGATCGCGATCGGGAAATCCTGAATCCCGAAACGATGCCGCAGGGACTGATGGAGCGTCGGCCCGGATCGTTTTTTTATCTTTAACCCCGGGACCGGCCACAATAATGCCATGGCGCGAGCTCAAAAGAAGTGGATGACGACAAGATTGAACCCCGATGTTTGCAGCCTCATAAAAGGCATTGGCCACCCACTGCACGCGGAAATCGCGGCGCTCCGGAAGATCATCCTCGATGCCGATCCCGAAATCACCGAGAACATAAAGTGGAACAGCCCCAACTATGCCTTCCGGCACCAGGACCGCATCACCATGCGCCTGCAACCGGCCAAACACCTTCAGCTGATCTTCCACCGCGGGGCAAAGGTGTCAAAACAGCCCTCCGGCAGACTGATCGAGGACCCGACAAAACTTTTAGCATGGAAGGAAAACGACCGTGCGGTCGCAACATTTGTTGATATGGGGGAAATCGCAGGCTCGGCTTCCAGTCTTACCGACATCATCAGGCGGTGGGTCCGTGCAACAGCGCCCGCCGGGACGGTTTGATCCATCCGGTGGCGGAAAACACCCTCCTCTCGGGAGGGATGCATTGCCGGAGATTTGTTTCGTTGGCCACCCTTACACCACCGATATGATGTCCATACTCTGTCCATACATTATCCATACCCTATCCATACCCTAAAGGTACTTTTTCCGGGATGCCCCGACCGCTGTAAAACAGGGGGCTTTCACCAACGGCACGGGCGCATTTCAGGATTTCAGGATATCGGCGAGATCGGTTAGCATGATCAGTTCGGATTTGTTTCGGGCGGAAAATGAGCCGGCAATGGCATTGGCCGTCTTCAAGATCAATTGTTTCACCTCTTCGGTAAAGAAGCCTTCATTCAAACGCCTGGACGAATTGAATCCTGTCAGTGATTCCTGCGGATTTGCCCTATTTTCATTCGATTGTAAGAACATGATCTTCAAGTGCCGCATGGCATGGCAGAACATCAGCTATTCATCAGCGCCGGCGCCAAGATTGCGGAGTTTGCGGCCATGCGCGCCCTGCTGCCGGAACAATCAACCGTTTTGATCGTCGGCCCCGCATGGCCGAGC
>SXQR01000233.1 GCA_005792865.1 Flavobacterium sp.
CACCGCCAAGCGCCTTGATGAAGGTGAAGGTCATCCCGCCGCCCACGATCATGTTGTCGATCTTGTCCAGGATATTTTCAATCACCGTGATCTTTGACGATACTTTCGATCCGCCCAAAATCGCGGTTACCGGTTTCTCGCTGTTCTTGAGGACGCGTTCAAGGCTCTCGATCTCCTTGGCCAGCAACAGGCCGAAGACTTTGGCATCGGGAAAGAACTCCGCAATAATGGCCGTGGAAGCATGTGCGCGGTGGGCGGTCCCAAAGGCATCGTTCACATAGATGTCGCCAAGTTGGGCAAGTTCCCTGGCAAACTCGCGGTCGCCCGCTTCCTCTTCGGGATAGAACCTCAGGTTCTCGAGCATCAATACCTCGCCCGGCTTCAGTGCGGCGGCAGCATCAATGGCGACCTTTCCGCGACAGTCGTCGGCAAATTTTACATCGGTACCCAAAATTCTTGAAACTTCGTCCACGATGTGCCGCAGCGAATACTTGTCCTGTTTTCCCTTTGGGCGGCCCAGGTGGGACATCAGGATCACGCTTCCGCCATTTTGAAGGATGTGCTTGATGGTGGGAACGGCAGCCTCGATTCGGGTCGCATCGGTGACCTTGAGATTTTCATCCAAGGGTACGTTGAAGTCAACACGGATCAATGCTTTTTTTGCGGAGAAGTCAAAATCTTGAAGTTTTTTCATGACGATGTGTATTAACGGGAAGGGCAAATTTAACGATTTTGCCAACAGGAAAGGCCCCCGTTGGAGGAGTGGGGGAGCGGCCACCCGTTTGTGGGGCAAAACCGTAACCGCAGGTAAGGGGAATCGCTATATTTGTCCCATGCAATTCTACGATATACCGGGCCAGGAGTTCATCAAAAGCCACCTGAGGCAAAGCGCGGCTTCGGGCCGTATCGCGCACGCCCAACTTTTTGTAGGTCCTGAAGGCTCCGGGATGCTGGCCATGGCAATCGCATATGCGCAGTATATCCTGTGCGGCAATCTCGGTAGCGAAAATTCCGGCGGAAACGAGGCCTGCAACCTCAAATTCGCGGCACTGGCGCACCCCGACCTGCATTTCATTTATCCGACGGTTTCCACCGAAGAGGTCAAATCAAAACCAAAGAGCATCGATTTCATTACGGAATGGCGCGAATTCGTGCTTGCCAACCCGCACGGAAGCCTGTTTGACTGGTACCAGGCGCTTGAAGTGGCCAACAAACAGGGCTTGATCAGGGTGGAAGACGCGGCCGAGGTACTCAAGGTGATGGCCCTGAAACCCTATGAAGGCGGCTATAAGATCATGATTGTCTGGATGGCCGACAAGATGAACATAGAGGCCTCCAATAAATTGCTGAAAATCATTGAGGAGCCGCCGCAAAAAACGGTCTTCATCCTCATTACTGAAAACGAAGAAGATATCGTGCAGACCATCCGGTCCCGGTGCCAGGTGCTGCACTTTGGCCCGATTCCCGAAGAGATCCTCGCCGAAACATTGGTTTCACGTGAAAACGCCGATCCGCGGCTGGCCAGGAACCTGGCGCGCCAATCGCAGGGAAATTACTCCAAGGCGCTTCACCTTTTGCACGGCGACAGCGAGGAATTGCCTTTCGAGGAATGGTTCGTGCTCTGGGTGCGCGCCGCTTTTCGGGCGAAGGGAAATGCATCGGCCATCAGCGATTTAATTTCGTGGAGCGAAAAGATAGCCGGGCTGGGGCGGGAGACGCAAAAAAAATTCCTGCATTTCTGCATCGATATGTTTCGACAGGCGCTTCTGCTAAACTACCAAGCGACGAGCCTGGTGTACATGGAGCCTAAGATCGACAAATTCAAACTGGAGAATTTCGCGCCCTTTGTCAACGGTAACAATATCGGCGAAATATATGAGGAACTGTCCTCGGCGGTTTACCACATTGAACGCAACGGCAACGCCAAGATCATCCTCACCGACCTTTCAATAAAGCTCACACGTCTCATCCATAAAAAGTAAAGCCATGAACATCGCATCCATGCTCATCCTGATCTATCTGGGAATCACGTTCGTTCAATCTGGCTATGACAAGATCATGGACTGGCGCTCCAACGTCGATTGGTTGAAAGACCACTTTTCAAAAACTTTCCTCTCCGGAATGGTTCCGCAGGCGCTTTTTGTCATCCTGGCGGTGGAATTGATCGCCGGGGTTTTGTGTTTTGCAGGCATCCTCGAACTTTGGCTCTATAACGGACGCGTTACCGGTTATTACGGGGCGGTATTCTCATGCATCGCGCTCATTTTCCTGCTTTTCGGGCAACGGATTGCCAAGGATTACGAAGGCGCAAAAACCATTACCATCTACTTCATTCCGGCTGTGCTTGCGGTACATTGGCTAAGCTAGCCCTGAAGATTTTCAGGTCTTCGTAAGTAAACCGATCGCCCGCGATTTCCTTCATTTGGGACAGTGTGCCCACTTCACCGTTGGCGAAAAGGGTGTGCAGTTCTTCCAGCGTATGTTGCGGCAACAGTTCCGATACATTGACCGCCTTGATCTGCACGAGTTGCGCCATATGGCCAAAAATCGTTCTTTCGGACAATTTCCGGACCGCGGCAATATCAGCGACCGATTGCCCGTCCTGCCAAAGCTCAAGGGTCTGCAGATAGGTGTTTTTCTTCTTCTTGGCCTCTTTTGCGGCGCGTTTGGGAACAATCTCGCCCACGCGCTCCCGGAACAACCTGGAAACGGCTCCCGCACCCAGATTCTCCCTGGACGGCGCTTCGTCACGCCTGAATATGCTGGCCAGCCGTTCGGACTTAAGGATGGAGAGGATTGCGGAAGTGATTCCTTCTTCCAATTCGTCCAGCTTGCCCGTGACGCCTTTGGCCTTTTTGCCCGATTCGAGTTCCTCGCGCTCGTGCTTTACGGCCGAGAGAATCTGCGTCAAACGTGGAACAAAATACCGGGAGGCCGCAATTGTCCTTTCCTCGATCGCCTCACGATCGGCCCCGTCAAACATGGCCGGAAGCCTTGACATGAAGTTGCGCGCGGTGGCAATCAATTCATCGAGAAGGGCGCGTTGCGGCATCAGGTACTTTTGGACACGGGCATTGGTGGCTCCTGACTTTGAAAATACATGGTCCCATACCTCGACGATACCGGTGAGGTCAAACCCCGCCGAAAGTTGTCCCTGAAGGAACCTCGACACCTCCGATTGAAGCCTTTCAGGCAGTTTCTGGTCGGCGGCGCGGCTGGCAAAATCGGTAACCGAACGGTCGCTGTTGATGCCCTGCAATCTCATCGGCGAAAGCAAAACCAACCCGTCGAGTGTGCGCAGCCTGGAAAGCGCGACATAGGCCTGGCCGGGCATGAATACCTGCGAGACATCCAAAGCCGCCCTCTCAAAAGTGAGCCCCTGGCTTTTATGTACGGTGATTGCCCAAGCCAATCGGAGGGGATAATGCACAAACGTGCCCAGAATTTCCTCGGTGACTTCCCGCGTGGCCGGATCTACTGTGTATTGTATGTTTTGCCACTCGTAACGAGGAACTTCGATCGTTTCGCCATCCTCAAATTCCACCAGGATGTCCTCATTGTCCACCGATGAAACGATGCCGGTCTTCCCGTTAAAAAATCGTTTCTCGGGCGAGAGGTCATTCTTGATAAACATGACGCGCGTACCCGCCTTTAGGTGAAGGACGGGCTCGATGGGGTACATCCGCTCAGGGAAATCGCCGAATATTTCGGCCTTGAACGCATAAGAAGGTTCCGGAAGCATGGCCAGTGAGCGCTCGTTGATTGAGTCGGCCTTCACATTATGCGTGGTGAGGATGATCCTGCCATCGTCCAGTGAAGGGTCGTATCCCGGATTGACGAACGAATTCAATATGGAAACCGATTCGTGGCTTAAGGTGTTGTGCCTGAGCTCGTTCAAGATATCGATGAAGCGCTGGTCATCCTGCCGGAAAATCTTGGAAAGCTCGATGTAAACGGGAGGAGAATGGGTCAGCGCACGGGAATTGAAAAAATATTTGCCCGTGTAATATTTTGAAAGCTGCAACCACTCCTCGTTCTTGATCACCGGAGGAAGCTGCAAAAGATCGCCGATGAACAACACCTGCACGCCGCCAAAGGGCAACCGAATGCGTCTTACGTGTTGCAGCATCATATCCAACGCATCTAACAGGTCCGGCCGCAGCATGCTCACTTCGTCAATGACCAGCAATTCCATGGCGCGGACCACGGCTCTTTTAGGCGCACTGAGCCTGAAATGCCGGCGGAGGGTTTCGCGGTTTTCAAAGCGGGCATTCGGGGATGTGGGAAGTTCGCCCGAATCGGGGATGAACGCTGCCAGGGGCAACCCAAACATAGAGTGGATTGTGACACCGCCCGCATTGAGGGCTGCGATGCCGGTGGGCGCGACAACAACCGCATTCTTGTATGTTGTGCGCATGATTTCGCGCAACAGCGTTGTCTTTCCCGTGCCGGCTTTGCCCGTCAGGAATACCGGGCTCGAGGTGCGGTTGATGAATTCAAGGACGTATCGTGCGGCTTCGGACAATTCAAACATGGCGTGTAACTTTTAGGCAAAATACAAAAAATGGCATAAAAAAACCTCCGGTTTTTCCGGAGGCCTCTTTGAGAATATATCTTTATTTGGCTGCGGGCTCCTCTTTTTTTGCCTGCCCTTTGTACTTGTCGTTCAGCAACTTGATCAATTCGTCGGTGATGTCGTATTTGTCTTCGGCATACAGGATGGTGGCCGCCTCGCCTGTGCCGTAGATATAGGCGTAACCCTTCTCCTTGCCATAATCCTTGATGAACTTCTTGATGCCTTTGACCAGGGTATCCATCTCCGTACCGCTTTCTTTTTGCAACTGCTGCAACATGGCCTGCTGCGCCATTCCGAGCTGTTCCTCGCGCTGGCGAAGTTCCATGCCCTTCTGCTGGGCCCATGCCTGTCCTTTGGCCTGTGCATTTTCGCGGAAACTTGAAGCTTCAGCCTTGAACTTTTCGACTGCTGCGTCCAGTTCCTTGCCCATTTCTTCAGATTTCGCCTTGTATTTTGCCTCGATGTCGCGCGCTTCGGTGTATTCCTCAAGAAGCTTCGACGTGTCGACGTAAGCCGTTTTCAATTCCTTTGTTTCAGTGGTTTTGTCACACGATACTGCGGCGATGGCCACCGCCAGGATCAACAATCTTTTCATGATTTGATTTTTAGATGTGCAAAAATAGTTTTTTTGATTGATTAGGAGGGATTATTTGCGTTTGAGAATGTAAATCTGTGAAGAACACTCACCGGTTTGCAGTGCCGAAAAGTTTGACGCCAATCCCCGCCAAAATCCGCTGAATACATTCATGCTGCCAGTTTTGTGCTTCTCCGACAAGAGGCTAACATAAAAAGCATCGAACCACATGGGCAGGACTTTGGTCACCTCCATGCCGTGCCTACGCGCCAGATTGTCGATCGATTTCCTGGAGAAATGCCACAGATGCCGCGGGACGTCATATGCGGCCCAGTGCCGGCCATAATGCTTCGCGTCATGTGACTTAAAATTGGGAACGGCAATCAATACGTAACCGTCACTCCGCAACAAACGAAGGATTTCACGCATCTGGCTGTCCGGATCCGGAACGTGCTCAAGAACGTGCCACATGGTGATGATGTCAAATGACCCGTGGGCAAACAATTGTGAATCCAGGCTCACCTCGAGGCCCTTGCTTTGGGCAAGTTTACGGGCTGCGTCGCCGGGTTCAGTGCCGAAAGTTTTCCACCCACCTTGCTTGGCGGTCAACAGGAAATCGCCCGTTCCACATCCCAAATCGAGGAGTTCTCCAGGTTTCTTCACCAGGGAATCGATCAGGGCAACCTTTTTCCTTAATGCGACACGTTTGATTAATTGGTACGACTTCTCAAAGAGGTTTCGTGCACCGTCGGTATGGGAAATATAATCCTCGCTTTGGTAATATTTGGGCAGGAGATCCGCTGATGGTTGTGGATCGGTCTTAAACAGTTCGCCGTTTTCCATGGGTATCAACCGGAATTCCTCTCCCGAAACCGAATGGTCCCGCACCGTAAATTGCTCCTTGCTGGCGTTCACTTTTTGTTGTAACTGCTTATGAATAAAGATTTGAGGGGTTTCGTTCCACGTGAAACTACCGCCCCATGTAAATCAGCAAAACCGAAATATCGCTCGGCGATACACCGCTTATGCGCGAGGCCTGCGACAAAGTCACCGGGCGGATTTTCTTGAATTTTTCCTTTGCTTCGTAAGATAACGACTTGATCTTGTCATAATCAAAAAGTTCAGGGATGCGGATATCCTCCAACCTCGTCAATTTTTCGGCATTGGCCCGCTCTTTTTCAATATATCCCGAATATTTCACCTGTATTTCGGCCTGTTCGATGATCTCCTGATCCAGTTCGTGCTCCGCGACGTAATCCCTGACTTTTTCAAATTTCATGAAATCGTCGAGATCGAGTTGCGGCCGCGAAAAAACCTTGAACATTTTATCGGGCTGGACAATCGGTGCCGATGCCTTTTCCTCGAGGATCGGGTTTGCTTCTGCAAGTGATACGCTGGTCTCACGGAAAAATGAGACCATCTTCTCTGACTCGTTGCGTTTGTGCTCCATCCGGCGCATCCTTTTCTCGGAAGCCAATCCAATTTCAAATGACTTTGGCGTCAGCCTGAAATCGGCGTTGTCCTGCCGCAACAAGGTGCGGTATTCGGCACGTGAGGTAAACATCCGGTAGGGTTCTTCGGTGCCTTTGGTAATCAGATCATCAATAAGGACCCCGATATAGGCTTCATCGCGCTTGAGGATCAGCGGC
>SXQR01000234.1 GCA_005792865.1 Flavobacterium sp.
GCAAAATTTTTTGAAAAATAAAATCCCCGTATGGCGCGCCGATAAAAGGCGTCCCGCGATTGGGATCCTGAATTGCAAAAACCTTTCCAAGTAATTATCAATCAACATTATATCGCACGTCGGCGGCAAAGATATAAAACCAATCGAGTCATTCACCGGACATCGGGGATATTAACGTAAAATTGTTTGGTATAGTTTGACAGGCGGGCCTTTAAATTATAAAATCGTGCGGTCGTGGCTTTGCGATTTGTTCCGATTTGGGACAAATTGCCTTGGTGCTGAGTATTTTAACGATTGTTTTTAAACGGGTACCGATGGCGGGTGGTAACTTTGGCATCCCAAATCATCCCGATGCACGACCGAATCCGCGAAAAACTATCCATCCTGGCCGACTCCGCCAAGTACGACGTGTCCTGCTCTTCCAGTGGAAGCAACCGAAAAAACAGCAATAAAGGGCTTGGCGATGCCTCGGGTTCCGGGATCTGCCACACCTATACGGAGGATGGGCGCTGCGTGTCGCTGCTCAAGATCTTATTGACCAATCATTGCATTTTTGACTGTGCGTTCTGCGTGTCGAGAAAGAGCAACGATGTCAAGCGGGCTGCCTTTACGGTCGAGGAAGTGGTCGAGCTGACGATGAACTTTTACAGGCGAAATTACATCGAGGGGTTGTTCCTGAGTTCGGGGATCTTCAAGGACGCCGATTTTACGATGGAACGCCTCGTTCGGATCGTTAAGAAATTACGGCTCGAGCACAAGTTCAATGGATACATTCACCTTAAAACGATTCCGGGCGCAAGCCCCGAATTGCTCAGCGAGGCCGGGCTTTATGCCGACAGGATGAGCATTAACCTTGAAATGCCCACTGAGGCCGGATTGAAACTGCTTGCGCCCGAGAAATCTCATGCCGAGGTAAAAAAACCGCTTGCCTTTATCAGGGACGGGATCGTGAAGCTTAAGGACGAACGAAAAATCATCAGGAGTGCGCCGAAATTTGTCCCGGCCGGCCAGAGCACGCAGATGGTGATTGGCGCGACACCCGAAACCGATATGGAAGTCATGTACAGCGCCGATGCCTACTACAAAAATTTTGACCTGAAGCGCGTGTATTATTCCGGGTATATTCCCATCAGCCATGACACGCGAATGCCGGTGATTGGGACGCAGCCTCCGCTGTTGCGCGAGAACAGGCTTTACCAGACCGATTGGCTCATGCGGTTTTACGGTTTTAACGTAAAGGAAATCCTCAACGAGCATAACCCGAACCTCGACGTCGAGATCGACCCGAAATTGAGCTGGGCATTAAGGAACATGGAGCAGTTTCCGGTTGATGTGAATACCGCCGATTACAACATGATATTGCGCGTGCCGGGCATCGGGGTGTCGAGTGCGAAAAAGATATGGCAGGCGCGCAAGTTTGGCAAGCTCAGGAGCGACCAATTGAAAAAACTCGGGATTGCGTGGAATCGCGCGCGCCACTTCATAAGGTGTGCTGACAGCGTCTTTGCCCTCAACGATCCCGAAGCCGTCAAGGTACGGGGAATGATCCTGTCCTCGAGCGCATCGAAATACCTTGCGACACCGCAAAACCAATTGAGCCTGTTTTGAGTTGCGCGAGGGATGGAGGCAAGGTACCGCGTACCGCCGACAGCCCGACCCGCGACCGCGCACCAATGATTAATAGTTAAGACCCTTTCGCGGGGCGCGCCCGAATGAAATTTATCTTCGACAATACTTTTGAGGGGTTGCTGACGGCGATCTTCGAGGTGTACGAACATCGGGACACCGAAGCCTTACTGGTCACGCGCGACCTGTACCAACCCGCATTGCTTGAATCCACGGTGGAGGTGATTTCCAGCCGGGAAAAGTCCCAACGCGTTTGGGAAGGATTGAAGAAAAAGATGGGTCGCGATTGGCAATCGAGGTTTTACAATACTTTTTTATCCGAATTGCCCGAGGCGCCTCAGCACCTATTGCAGTTTGCGCGGTATATTTTTGACAACCCCAAGGGCGCCGAAAATAACTACGGGCACCCCGATGTGATCGCGCTTTCCAAGATTGACAAGAGCGTGAACCGCGAGCGGCACCGCATGAAGGCGTTCATCAGGTTTCAGGAGACGGCCGACGGGATTTTCTACGCCGCCGTGGAACCCGATTACAATGTGCTTCCGCTGATTGCGGGGTTTTTCAAGAACCGCTACGCCGACCAGCGTTGGATCATCTATGACCTGAAACGCAAATATGGGCTGTCGTATGATCTGGACAGCGTTTCGGAAATCTCGCTTGAACTCGCGCCCGAAATCGCGGACGGCCAACCGCTTCCCGCCGGCCAACGCGACCAGAAGGAGGAACTCTACAGTCTGCTCTGGAAGGATTATTTCAAGAGCACGAACATTCCCGCGCGCAAAAACACGAAGCTGCATATCCAGCATGTCCCCAAAAGGTATTGGAAATATTTGGTGGAGAAGCAGATTCCCTAAGGCTTGACCGACACGCGGATTCCTTTGGTGTGGCCCGAAAATTCAGGGGCATACATGCTCTGGATGGTGGTAATGCCATTTGAGAATGCGCCCTCATTGTTAACGCGCAGGTCATATTCCAACACGTAAGTGCCCTTGCGCAGTTGGTCAAAAAAATAGTGTGTCGCGGCGTCGCGGGTGGTTTTGTAATAGCCGGTACCGTCGGTCCACTGATAGCCTGACAAAACCTCGAGAGGTTCAAATGCTGACGCGCGCGAGTCTTTCAGATGGATGAATTCGAGGTCCTCGCCGGCAGTGATGACCAGCCGCACGGTAATGAGTTCGCCTATCTTCAACGGGCGGGAACCTATCTTTTTGAGTACCGGCCGGGCCTGGTCAGAAGTTTTGAGGTAAAGCTCCTTGGTTACAATAAGTTCGTTGCCCAGACTGGTCTTTACATTGTCCAGATTTTCAAAGTACTGCCAATACAGCCCGCCTATCCCGGGCACGATGGTCTTGTTATCGACCGAGAAGGTAGCCATGTTGGAGGAAACTTCCGTGGCGTTCCACTTGATTTTCAGGTATCCGGCATCAATTTGAGCAGGATCGGTGTCGGTGATTTTTTTATCAATCGGTTTGCCTCCAACCACAATTTCGGTTTTATCCTTAACGCTCACCCAATCGCTTCCGCCCAGCAACATCGCGTGGACGGCCATGGTCGTGGATTTGGTGGAAGGCCAATGCTGGCCGCGGCGGCTCTTTAGGAGCCAGGCCTTCATCGCATCGGCTGACTTGCGGTCATTGTCGATTTCCATGAATGCCGATATCAAAAGTGCCTGCGTTTCCACGGGTGCCTGGTACCAGGACCATCCGGGTTTGTTGGAAATCCAGTACATGCCGTCGTCGGTATTGGTGGAAGCCGTCTCCCGAAGATGCGTCAAGATCTCACGTGCCGATGCCTTCTCGCCAAAACGGTGCAGCACCAGGGCCGCAATCCCTTTTTCATACAATGGATATTCCAGCCAATTCTTTTTGACTTTGGCAATGTCGGTACCGATGAGCGAATCGAGTTTTGCCGAAAGCGGGAACTCCTCGAGGTAGAAACTTCGGGTGTAGAGAAAATGAATGTTGCCGTAATATGAGCTTGATTTCCGCGCCTCCATATACTGCCTGTCAATAAATGGTATTCCTGCCCTGGCAATATCCTTTACTTTTTGAGCAGATGCGCCAAGTGCCGAAGACTTCCTCAATTGCCCAAAACCGGCCAGGACATGATGGGTCACGGGGGTGCTTTCAGGGCCCTTGTCAAACCACGGAAAACCGCCCGATGGCAATTGCTTTTGCGACAATTTCTCCATAATCGCTTTTTGCGATTCCTTCATGCGATTGAGGTCAAACAACACCGCGAGTTCCTTTTTTTGCTGTGCTTCGGTTTTGGCGTCGTTGAGCCAAGGGGTTTCGGCGAGTACGATGTTTTTAAGATCATCGTTGAGTTCGAGTTGCGCTTTGGGATCGGCCTTGCTCCATGAATCAAACAACTTCGATAGTTTGTCATTGCTGCCGATGATCTGGGCCGCAATCGCATTGGC
>SXQR01000235.1 GCA_005792865.1 Flavobacterium sp.
CCGGTTCATCAAATCGCCCGTCCTGTTCTTCTTGTAAAAACTTTGGGAAAGGTTTTCATATTGCCGGAACACTTCATTCTTGAGGTCGAATTCGATATGGCGCGACATGACGATAAGCGTCTGTCGCATGGCGAAGGTCAGCAATCCCGCGACCAGCGTCGTGGCTACGATGAGCAAGATGTTGTGCAAAAGGCCTTCGCGCACGATCGCGTCGTCGATTACCGATGCCGTGCCGGTGTAGTCCTCGATGGACTTGATGGACTTGCTGATGAGCTTCGGGGTGAAAAGCGAAAAGATCTGTGCGGCGATCGTGGTTACGATTCCCAACAGGAAATGATATTTATATTTGAGAAAATATTTGTTTAAGTATTGAAGTTCCTTCATTATTTCTCCAAAATGTTTGCGTTATGTTCGCTCTTTACCGGAATCCCCTTCACCGTGCTCTAGCGGCGTCAATTACGAGATGATTGCCGCATTGCTATTTTATCGCGTCGCCGGCACGTTTATTTTGATTTAAGTCTTAATTTTGCAACGGCTTTTTGAAAAAGCCGCAACAAATATTTGTACTTATGACTACTGAAATCACCACGACAGCCGAGCTAGGCAAAATGGATCCCGTCTTCGGGCAGGCATCGTTCGACAACCACGAGCAGATTGTTTTCTGCCATGACAAAGATACCGGTTTAAAGGCAATTATCGGAATCCATAATACGGTTCTGGGGCCTGCACTGGGCGGAACGAGGATGTGGAATTACGCCAACGAATGGGAAGCGCTCAACGACGTATTGAGGCTTTCGCGCGGGATGACGTACAAATCGGCGATTTCAGGACTCAACCTCGGCGGCGGAAAGGCTGTCATCATGGGCGATGCAAAAACGCAGAAAACCCCTGAGATGATCCGCAAGTTCGGTGAGTTCATCCACTCCCTGAGCGGCAAGTACATTACGGCCGAGGACGTTGGCACCACTACACCGGACATGGACATGATACGCGAGATCACGCCCTACGTGACGGGGATATCCGAAGAAAAAGGCGGATCGGGCAACCCTTCACCGGTGACCGCTTACGGGGTTTACATGGGAATGAAGGCGGCAGCGAAATACAAGTTCGGTTCCGATAACCTCGAGGGCAAGAAAATCCTGGTGCAGGGCATCGGGCACGTGGGCGAAACCCTGGTGGATTACCTCACCCGTGAAAATGCCATCGTCTACATCACCGACATCAACCAGCAACGCGTCGAGGAGATCGCATCCCGTTACGGCGCGCGCATCTTCAACGGCGACGACCTTTACAGTGCCGAAGTGGACATATACGCCCCGTGCGCCCTTGGTGCGACGGTCAATGACGACACCATTGGAAGGCTGAAAGCGAAGATCATCGCGGGCGCGGCGAACAACCAGCTGGCGGTGGAGGAAGTGCACGGCCGCATCCTCAGGGAGCGCGGTATCCTGTACGCTCCGGACTTTTTAATCAACGCCGGCGGCATCATCAACGTGTACGCCGAGATCGTCAAATACGACAAGGCCGAAGCCCTAAAGCGCACCGAGAATATTTACAATACCGCATTGGAAATTTTTGATTTCGCCGACAGGAACGACATCACGACCTACCAGGCCGCGCTCCAGGTGGCGCAAAAAAGGATCGACGACCGCAAACGCGAAATCGCCCGATAAATTTAATTCAAACGTCCGAAGATTTCGGCCTTAAAAGTTCTTTAAGTTGCTAAACAGAAGACACATCCGCGTCAAGGTCATGCAGTCGATCTATGCGATGCACCAGAACGGGAGCGACAATCTCGAGAAGATGGAGAAGTTCCTGCTGCAGAGCATCGAGAATGTGCAGGACCTGTACCTGATCATGCTTTCGGCGTTGGTGGAGCTGCGGGCCAAGGAAATCGATTACCTTGAGAAATCGTCGCGGAAGCACCTTGCCACGGCGCAGGAACGCAATCCCAACAGGAGGTTTGTGGACAACGCGGTACTTTCGGCACTTGCCGAAGATAAATTGCTGCAGGAGTCACTCGAGCGTCGCAAGATCAACAATTGGCAGCGCAATGACGATTATATCCTGATCATGCTCGCCGCCGTCAAGGAGAGCGAGGTGTACAATGCATACATGGCCCTGCCTTCAACGGATTTTGCCCGCGACCGGCAATTTGTGACCGATATGTTCACCGAGATCATCGCGCCCAACGATAAACTTTACGATTACCTGGAGGATCATAAACTCACCTGGATCGACGATATCCCGCTGGTCAATACCCTGATCGCAAGGCAACTGCGGCAGATCGAGCCCGGTGCGGGAATCGATATTCCGGAACTTTACAAAGACCCGGAAGACCGGGATTTTGTACGCGACCTTTTCAGGAAGACACTCTTGAACGAACCCGAGCTCGCCTCGCATTACGTGGACAAGACGCCCAACTGGGACACGGAGAGGATTGCCGAGGTGGATACCATCATCCTGAAGATGGCCATCTGCGAATTCCTGAAGTTCCCTTCGATTCCCGTGAAGGTCACGATCAATGAATACCTGGAAATCGCCAAGGAGTATTCGACACCC
>SXQR01000236.1 GCA_005792865.1 Flavobacterium sp.
TGGGCGCAAGATCATCGTGGATACCTACGGTGGCAAGGGCGCGCATGGCGGGGGTGCCTTCTCAGGCAAAGACCCAAGCAAGGTGGACCGTTCGGCGGCGTATGCGACGCGGCACATTGCCAAAAATTTGGTGGCGGCCGGTGTGGCTGACGAAATCCTTGTGCAGGTATCGTATGCGATTGGCGTGGCCAAGCCGATGGGAATTTTTGTGGAAACCTACGGAACTTCAAAAGTCAACCTGACCAACGGCGAAATCGCGAAAAAAGTTGAAGAAATTTTTGACATGCGCCCCTACTTTATTGAGCAGCGCCTGAAGCTTCGCAACCCAATCTACAGCGAGACGGCCGCGTACGGACACATGGGCCGCAAGCCGGAAACCGTGACCAAGACCTTCCGTTCACCGGGTGGTGACGAAAAGACCGTCACGGTGGAACTGTTCACCTGGGAGAAACTCGACTACGTGGACAAGGTGAAAACAGCATTTGGGTTATAGCGGTCAGCAGTCAGCCATCAGTTGTCAGAACTGACATCTTTATAATCAAACCGGGTTCGAGCAGGATCCGGTTTTTTTTAGCTGTCAGCTTTCAGCTATCAGCTGTCAGTGCTGACGACTCAACATTCTGCTTGAACGACTGATGACTGACGACTGACGACTGATGACTGATAACTGCAATATTAATTAGTGGTTAGTGGCTAATTATTAGCGGGTGGTCCCATTTAAAAGAAAGCGGATATTGAGCCCAGTTTTTTTATGATTCCTCGTTTTGAGGTGCTGGGTCAGCGGCTTCTATGGCAAGTGGTTCAGCCTCCTGTTTTTTGCCGAACAAGCCCGCAATGCGGTTGCGCAGCAGCCCGAAAAGCGCAATGGCTCCAATGGCGATGAACTTCCCGAATTTGAGCAGGATCGCAAAAAGTCCCGCCTTGGCCATGACCTTTCCCGCGACCAGGCCGCCGATGGTCCACGCGGCTACCTCGTCCACTTCGGGGTTGAAATCTGAATATTTGTAGCCGTCGCCAAATTGCACGATGTTCAAAACATGGTGGATGTCCCTTTTGACGAGTGGAAGTTCGGAGCTGGCGGCAATCGCGTTGAGCACCAGCACGCCGCGCCTGCCCAACACCCGGACATTGTAGTTCAGTGTGGTGATCGAATCTGTCCCGAACTGGATTTCCTTCGCCCAGTGCAGGATCTTCTTTTCCTTATCGTAGTAGGGCTTGGCTGCCCATCCAATCAATTTGATCGGCCCGTAGCCCTGTTTTTCGCGCTCGGCGTTCTCGGCCACGCTCTCCTCCTGCATCTGCGCGAGCAACTCTGCGTAGTCGATCTCATCCGCATCGGCATCCTCGACATATCCGATCTCATCGTACTGGATGTTGAAAACGTAACCTTTATCGCCCATGACGCCCTGGTTTTCAGGCACGATAAGGCCCATCGTAAGGTTTTCGGACGACGGATTGCCCCAAAGGTCCACCAGTACCCGCGTGGCCTGCGGTGTGTCGAGGTATTTAAAGCCCTTTGGAATGACGATCTTGCCGATTCCGCCGGCGAGTTCCACCGTGCCGTGGCGATAAGTGAAGGTGTTTTCGATCGAATCGATCTGGGCCTGCAGGTCCTCGGTTTGCGAAAAGCCGATGGCAGCCATCAATAAAATTCCAAGGGAAATCAGTTTTTTCATCGTGTTGCACCGGCAGGAAAGTGAACTGCCATCGGGACAAACATAAACAAAAAAACCAAATGTGAAAGTTTTCTTAAAATTTTCACTCAATAACGGCTCCGTTCGAGCTTTGCATCGGCACCTTCCCGAAGCTTGACGATAACAATATTTCCGTAATCTTCTTCAGCAATCACAATGTCGGAAGATTTGCCGAACGCCGCATCGGCCATGCCTGGTACCGTGTTGGAGTGGCCTGCCACCAGGACGGTTTTACCCTTATGTTTGGCCAACAGTTCGGAAACGAACAGTCCGTACGGCGTGGAGGCCGCATATTCGGTGACGGCAATGTTACGGGCTTTGGAAATGGGCGCCACGGTCTGGCGCGTCCGGTTGAACGGCGTGGAGTAGATCGCCGCAATATCCAGATCGCGCAAGGTTTCCACCAACCGCTGGGCACGCTCATGCCCGGCCTGCGAGAGTTCCGGATCGTTACCGGTTGATTTTTCGGCGTGGCGGACAAAGATCAGCGTCGTTTCAACTTGAGCAGAACTTTCCATGGAAATAAGTGTAATTATCAAAAGGGCAACGCTTTGCAATACTTTCATCAGATGTTGTATTTGATCGAGAAAATCAGGTAGCGCGGCTGTACGACATATTGCGAAGTGCGCGTTGAAAATTGGGAGAAAGAATCGTCGTTAAGGGACGTGGTATTGAGCAAATTCGTACCGCTGACCTTGTATTCCCACTTGCTGTTCTTCTTTTGGTAAATGAGGCTCGCGGTCAGGAAATCGTATTCGTTGTCCACGGGAAACTGGTCGTCGTTGTTGGTGTAGTGGTAAAATTCGTAATCGGCGACAAATGAAAATGCATCCCAGAAATAATAATCGAGCCGTGCAAAAGGGCGCTCGGTGTAATATTTTATCCCGTTGTAATCATTGACCGAGATGTTGTAACCCACCTCGATATTGGGCATGGCCTTGAAGTTGGTCGAGGCGCGGACGGTGTAATTCTGCGTGAAAGATTCCGTGGTCTCGATGCCGCCGGCCCGAAGATTGTTGAACTTGCTCCAGTTCAGGCTGAATCCCGCCGAAGCCTTGTAATACCGCGCAAACGACCTTCCGTAATTGGCCGAACCGGAGAGCGTCTCATCGGCAAAATTGCTGCCGATATTGACGGCCGATGCCACCTGGTTGATCCCGTCAAAAAACACGTTGGACTTGATCGCGTCCATCCGGCGGGTGTAGTTGACATTGGCGAAGATGTTCGTGAAATTGAACATGTTGTATTTGAAATACCGAAGCGAATGCGTCTGTTGCAGGGCATTTTCAAGGTATCGGTTGCCCCTGAAGAGCGAGTTGTAATCCTGTAGCGTATACCCCGCGACAAAGCGGTTGATGTCGGTAAAATCATTTGTCATCGCAAAGTTATAGGTCAGCGACTCGGATTTCTTGATCTGCCATAGCGCGAAGACATCGGGAAGTACGCGGTAAA
>SXQR01000237.1 GCA_005792865.1 Flavobacterium sp.
CCAGGTCGGCCACGGTCTCATGGGTCAACTTTGGCCCGTCCCGGCGTTCAGACACGGAGTGCAGCACGGCCGTCGGATGCATGGCACCACGCAGCGCCACGGTATCCCTTGCATGGAACGCGACAAAAAACTTTTCGACCGCCGCCTTGGGCGTATCCTGCGCATGCAGCGCGCATCCAAAGAACAAAAACGCAGCAATAATTTTTTTCATGGTATCGATTTTAATTTTTAGTACGGCAAACGCAAAGTTTGTTACGGCCGCCAATGCGCAAACTTTAGTACTTTTACAGTCCAAACAAACTTTATGTCCACGGCAAAAAAAGACTACAAGCGCATCACGACGCGGTCCCTGATCGAGATGAAGGCCAATAACGAGAAAATCTCTATGCTCACGGCGTATGATTTTACCATGGCGCGCATCGTGGATTCGGCGGGCGTCGATGTGATACTGGTGGGCGATTCGGCTTCGAACGTCATGGCCGGGCACGAGACGACGCTTCCCATCACGCTGGACCAGATGATCTACCACGCATCAGGTGTGGTGAGGGCCATTTCACGGGCACTTGTCGTGGTGGACCTGCCCTTTGGAAGTTACCAGTCAGACTCCAAGGAGGCACTTCGGTCGTCCATCAGGATCATGAAGGAAAGCGGCGCGCACGCGGTGAAAATGGAAGGCGGGAGCGAGATCAAGGAATCCATTAAGAAAATCCTCAACGCCGGCATCCCGGTGATGGGGCATTTGGGCCTCACGCCGCAGTCCATCTACAAGTTCGGGACCTACACGGTGCGTGCAAAGGAAGACGCCGAGGCCGAGAAACTCATGGAAGACGCGCAACTCCTGGAACGCATCGGCTGTTTCGCCCTTGTGCTCGAGAAAATCCCGGCTGCCCTTGCCGAGCGCGTCGCCAAAAGCATATCGATTCCCGTGATCGGCATCGGTGCCGGCGGCGGTGTTGACGGGCAGGTCCTGGTCATCCACGACATGCTTGGGATGAACAATGAGTTCAGCCCAAGGTTCCTGCGTCGGTACATGAACCTTTACGACGACATGACCGGCGCCATATCGCAATATGTAAGCGATGTGAAGTCAATGGATTTTCCCAATGCGTCCGAGCAATATTAATTCATGACGAATGTCAAAGGACGAACGTCTAACGAGCCATTGACGGGCATTTAAAATTTTAAATAAACTCCCGGTGGTTGTTAAATTGGGCTGACTCCTCGGGTCAAAATTTAAAATTCATCGTTCAATATTTCTTTGGCGTTGCTTTCAGCCCGCGCTTTCGGCTGCACGCGGTGCCTGCCTCAATCGCTAACGCGACCATGAAGATACTATCAGATAAAAATAACCTCCAGGTCCTTTTTGAAGACAACCATTTGATCGCGGTCAACAAGCGCGTGGGCGATATCGTTCAGGGCGACAAGACCGGCGACAAACCGCTCCGCGACGTGGTCAAGGAGTACATCGCCCAAAAATACGGCAAACCGGGTGAGGTCTTTCTGGGCGTGATCCACCGGCTTGACAGGCCCACCACGGGCATCGTGGTCTTTGCGCGCACATCCAAGGCGCTGACCCGTATGAACGATCTCTTCCGCAGCCGCGACACGCAAAAGATTTACTGGGCGGTCGTTACCTCAGCTCCCGAAAAATCATCGGATACACTGGAACATTTCCTGGTCCGCAACGAGAAGACCAATACCTCGCGCGCCCACCTCCGGGAAGTCGCCCAAAGCAAGGCTGCCAAACTGGACTATAAACTGATCGGGGAACTACAGCGCTACCAAGGACTGGAAATTACCCTGCACACCGGCCGCCACCACCAGATCCGTGCACAGATGGCCGCAATCGGCTGCCCGATAAAGGGCGACCTCAAGTACGGCGCGCCCCGCTCAAATCCCGGCGGCGGCATCCACCTGCACGCGCGGCAACTGACTTTCGTCCATCCGGTGTCAAAGGAGTTATTGACAATCGTCGCTCCCACCCCGCCCGATCCCGTTTGGGACGCCCTGCAAATTATGTAAGGCAATTTTTTCAGGCTGTAATCGCCCGAATCAAATATTGGCGTAAATTCATTCAAAAATCACGTATGAAGATCGCAACTATAATAATCGCGTTGATTCCTGCGGCGGGCTTTGCGCAACAGCACTTTTCCGGGATCAATACCTCTTCGCGCACGAGCCTTTACAACGCGGCCCTGAACCCCGCCGAACTGGCCAATATTTCTACCCGCTTCGAGGCCAACGTGATCGGGCTGAGCATCAACGCGTCGAGCAACAAGGCGACATTCAGCGACCTGGTATCGGGCAAGGACCTGGAAAACATCATCTTTGAGGGCGATGAACCCACCGACCTGCGCATCGATGCCGAAGTGGCCGGACCGGGCCTTTCATACAAATTGGACAAATGGGTATTTGCGCTCTCGAGCCGGGCCTATGGCAAACTCGACCTTGTCGACATTGACACCAACATCGGTGATGCGATCGTCAGCGCGGGGATCAATAGCATCGCGGGCTCGACTACCATCAGCAATGACTATAACCAGCGTCTCAACGGAACCACCTGGGGCGAAATCGGGCTGTCGGCGGGCACGGCGCTTTATGAAAGCGAGGCTCACCGGCTGAGCGGAGGGGCGACGCTCAAGTTGCTCTTTCCCGGTTCCTATGCCAACTTTGGCGCCGACCGGTTTTCGGGTACCGTGAACAACACACTGGGCACAGCGACCCTGACCAATACGCTGGCCAATCTGAATATCGCCTATTCAGGGAATCTCGGTGAGGATTTTACGGATTTTGGCGACTATGCGCGTTCGATGTTTGGCAAGCTCAATGGCGTCGCTGCCGACATCGGGATCGCGTACCGCTGGAAGGATGCCATGGAACCCGATGCCCGGCGCTACCGGCTGAGCGGAGGACTATCGGTCAGGAATGTCGGATCGATGAAATTCAGTTCCTCAAACAACGCCTCGACCAATTATGTGCTTTCCATCCAAGGCGGGGAAAGCCTTAACCTCAACCAGTTCCAGGATGTCACCAGCCTCGCCGAAGTAGAGAACATCCTTTTGCAAAGCGGTTACCTGAACCGCACCGAAAACCAAAAACAGGAATTCAAGGTTAAGCTTCCCACGGTATTCTCGGCCTACGCCGATGTCCGCATCGTTTCGGATTTTTTCGTGACGTTCTTCACCCAGCAGAAATTAAGCGACGGTTCCCAGAACGACCAGATCAATACCGAAAACATCATTTCGGTCACGCCGCGGTATCTCTTGTCGCAGGTAGAATTTTTCGCGCCGATCTCTTCAAATGAAGTGGCCGGATTTACCGCCGGCTTTGGCATCAGGGCATTCGGTTTCTTCGTCGGGTCGTCATCGGCCATCACCGCACTGATCAATGACAGCAACCAGGCCGATGCTTTCATCGGGTACAGCTTTTCCCTGAACTGATGGATTTCAGGACAGATCCCAACGCCCGGAAATCGGCACTGAGAAAATTACTCGTAGCGGTCCGCAAACACGAGAAGGACATCATTGCCGCACTTGCGCAGGATCTGGGCAAACCCGAGTTTGAGAGCATCGCGACCGAGACGGCCTATGTCATTTCGGACCTCAAAAACACGATCGCGAAAATGGACGGCTGGATCCGGCCCAGGAGGGTCTTGCCCTCGGTGATCAATTTTCCTTCGGTGGACCGCATTTACCGGGAACCATATGGCGACGTACTGATCATTTCTCCCTGGAATTATCCGTTTCAACTGGCGCTTTGCCCTTTGATCGCGGCAGTCGCGGCCGGTAACCGGGTGGTGCTCAAGCCGTCGGAACTCGCGCCAAATACCGCGTCGGTAATCGAGCTCATCACCGCGCAGTCCTTCGATCCTGTCCATGTGGAAGTTTTCCACGGAGGGGCCGAGGTCTCCGCGAGGCTTTTGGAGCGCAAATGGGATTACATTTTTTTTACCGGCAGTGTCCGCGTGGGCAGGATCGTGGCCGAGGCAGCTGCCCGCAACCTCACCCCGGTCACTTTGGAACTCGGAGGGAAAAACCCGTGCATCGTGGACCAAACGGCTAACCTCGAACTCGCGGCGAGGCGCATCTGTTGGGGAAAATTCCTGAATGCGGGACAAACCTGTATCGCGCCCGACCATGTGCTGGCGCATGAAAGCATCAAACCACGGCTGATGCAACTCCTGCAAAAGGAAATCGTGCGTGCCTATGGCGACGATCCAAAAAATTCACCTGACTTTGCGAGGATCGTCGATGCCAAAAACCACGAGCGGCTGCTCAAATTGCTGGAAGGCGAGACCATTTATTTTGGCGGTAATCCGGATGCATCGGCAAAGTACATGCCCCCTACCCTTGTCGATGGCGCGCGTGCCGACAGCATTTTGATGGAAGAAGAGATTTTTGGGCCGATACTTCCCGTGATCGGCTATGCGGATGAGGGCAAACTCCCCGAACTCATTGCCAGGCATCCGCAACCCTTATCGCTGTACGTTTTTACTCAAGACCAAAAATTTGCCGGCTCGCTGATGCGCAGCATCCCCTTTGGCGGCGGATGCATCAACGATACCATGGTTCATTTTGCCAATCGAAGGCTTCCGTTTGGAGGCATCGGCACAAGCGGCCAGGGCGCGTATCACGGCAAACTTGGATATGAGACGTTCTCGCACCGCAAGGCCATCCTCAGACGCGGGACCTGGATGGATGTCAGGCTCCGCTATCCGCCCTATGGAAAAAAGGCAGCGCTGATCAAAAGAATATTGGAATGGATTTAAATTTATCGATATGAAATGGATGGGACGCCGTGAAAGCGGCAACGTAGAAGACCGGCGCGGCATGTCAGGCGGGAAGCTTGCAGCGGGCGGCGGCATCATTGGGGTAATCGTGCTCCTGATCAACTTACTTGGCGGCGGGGACATGGGTTCGGTATTGAACGGCCTGCAGGAAAGCGCCCCCGCAACCGAAGTCCCGCTTACTGCAGAGGACAAGCAACTCGGCAAGATGGTGCGCGTGATCGTGGCCGACACAGAGGATGTCTGGAACAAGATTTTCGCCGAAAACGGGCAGGATTACCGCGAGCCAACCCTGGTCCTTTTTCGCGACGGTGTCCAGACCGGATGTGGAAATGCGAGCTCGGCTTCGGGGCCATTCTATTGTCCGGTGGACGAAAAGATCTACATGGACCTCACATTTTTTGAACAGCTCCAGACCCGTTTTGGGGCAAAGGGCGGCGACTTTGCCATTGCCTACGTAATCGCGCACGAGGTCGGCCACCACGTACAGACCTTATTGGGAACGAGCGACAAGGTACGCCAGATCCAGCAACAGGTCTCGGGCACCGAAGGCAACCGGTGGAGCGTCGCACTTGAACTACAGGCCGACTTTTACGCGGGCCTTTGGGCGCACCATACCCAACAGTTGAAGCAGTCACTTGAACCGGGCGACATAGAGGAAGCGCTGAGCGCGGCACAGGCGGTCGGCGACGATGCGATCCAGCAGCGAACCACCGGAAGCGTCCACCAGGAATCATTCACGCACGGTTCGTCGCAGCAACGGATGTATTGGTTTACAAAGGGCTTCAAGACCGGCGACATTGGCCAGGGCAACACGTTCGAGGAGGTCCAGCGATGAACGACGCGACCTATTTCAAGAACCCGGAGGAATTTGGGAAATGGCTTGAAAAAAACCACGCATCCCAAACCGAACTTCTCGTGGGATTCTATAAGAAAGGTTCCGGAATGGCCAATATGACCTGGCCGGAATCGGTGGACCAGGCATTGTGCTTTGGATGGATCGATGGCGTGCGCCGAACGGTGGACCACAACCGCTACACGATCCGGTTCACGCCCAGAAGGGACG
>SXQR01000017.1 GCA_005792865.1 Flavobacterium sp.
CGGCGCGATCAGCACGCCCCCGGCGTGCATGCCGATGTTGCGCGTCATGCCTTCGAGCTTTTGTGCCAGCTCGATCAGGGTCTTCACATCCTCTTCGCGTTCGATGCGTTCGGCCAGATCGAGGTTGCTTTTTGCGGTCGCAAATTCCTCGACGCTGAACTCGTAATTGCCCCGCGCGTTCTCATATTGAAGCTTCAGCCTCTGTTCGACCTCGGTATGTTGCGTCTTGGCCTGTTCCAGCGCGATCTTTGCCTGCTGCGTCCTCGCGCGCCTTCCAAAACTGCTGAAGATGGGTACATTGAGGCTCACGGCGAGGCTCGAGTAATTGAACCATTCCTGCTCGCGCTCCAGAAACGTGAAGTCATTTGAGAAGGCGTTGTATCCCACGTTGAGGTTGGCCGCAAGGGTGGGCAGCGCCTTGCTTCTTTCAAGTTTCCACTCCAGCGTGCGTTGGGAAACAAAATTTTGGCTAAGCTTAAAATCGATGTTGTTCTTGACATCGAACGTTTCCGACGTAATCGCCAAATCCATGTTCTTTGCCGTGAGGTCGGTGAGCTTGTCGGTCAGCACCAGCGAGTCATTCAAATCGATCCCCAGGGTGACCTTGAGGAAATCATAGGAAATGTTGCGCAGCCTTCGGGCATTGTTGAGGCTCGAGTTCACCGATGCCAGCGTGATCTGCAACTGCTCGACATTTTCCTCCTCGATCAAACCGTTCTTGAAAGTCTCGTTCGTATCAAAAAGCGTCTTGTCTAGCACGGCCTTGTTTCGTTCCAAAATGGCGATGCTTTCCTCGGCGAGCAGCACGTTGCCGTAGGCATTGATGACGGCCTCGCGGATTTCATTGTTGCTCTTGAGTTTCTGATTGCGGTAATAGTCGATATAGGTCTTGGAGGCCTGCAGCGCGACGATGTAGGAGCCGTCAAAAATCAACTGGCTCAGGGTCGCACGGGCATTGACGCTGTGCTTGGTCCCAAAGACCACGGGGATGAAATCGCCGGGGGCGCCGCCAAAGAACTCGGCGGGCACAAGGGACTGCTGAAGCCTAAAATTGTCCACGTAATCCACGCCGGCATTGATTTGGGGAAGCCCGCTGGCTGTGGTTTCCCATTTGCGCTGCTCGGCCTTGTCGATGTCGCGTGAAGCGTTCACCGCCGAATAGTTGTGCTGCAACGCGTGGTCAATGGCCTGCTGCAGGCTCAGGCTGTAGGCTTTTTCGGCCGCCTGTTCCTGGGCCTGTGACCAAAATCCCACCGCGAGCGCCAGTACTAGAAAGAATTGTTTCATTGGTTTTATATTGGGTTGTTTAGATTTTCGAGCATTTGCAATCCTTTTGGCGTCGCGATCGCACGCAGGTGGTATTGCAGGTATTTCTCCGCCAGGTCCGAGATGGAAAAGTTTTCCCTCGGGAAAAGGTCCTCATCCTTGATGGCCGAACTGCCCACATAATAGATCCGCGTAATGAAATCCACGTCGATTTCCGGGCGGTAAAGGCCCATTTCAATTCCCCGGCGAAGATTCTCCTGTACGCAGTCCTCCATCTTGCAATATTGGTTGGACTTGAGCGTCTCCGAAATTTTCGGGAAATACTTTTTCAACTGATGGAACGGGGATGCATTTTCATTCTTGAGTTGCTTCATCATGAAATTCTTGATCTCGAAGATTTCCCCCATCGGGTTGAGTTCCATCTGCCGGATGGAATCGATTCCCGATGATATCATTGCAAACAGGTCCATCGCGACAGCTTCCACCAGTTCATCCTTGTTTGCAAAATGCTGATAGATCGTCTTTTTTGAGATTCCCATCTCGGCTGCGATATCGTCCATGGTAACGCTCTTGAACCCGATGGTCAGGAACATCTCGGTCGCTTTTCTTAAAATATCCTCCTTCATGACATCAATTTTACGGTGCAAAAGTATCGCGGAAACTTATAACACTAAAATAGTTTCCAAAGTATTTACAATAATTTAACAATTGGTTTACAACTTGCGGTTGCGGGGGCAAACCCGTACTTTAGCGAAAATTTTGCCGATGGAGCAGCTCGCACGTTATCAGGAACCTTTTATCACAGCACTTCGCAGCAGCATTCCAACAGATGGCCCGCGGCAACTCTACGAGCCTATCCGATACATCCTGGAGATTGGGGGCAAGCGCGTCCGCCCGATGCTGACCTTGATGTCTGCCGAGATCTTCGGCGCGTCGTTCCAACGTGCGCTGCCCGCCGCCCTGGCAGTTGAGGTGTTCCACAATTTTTCGCTGGTGCACGATGACATCATGGACCAGGCGCCGCTGCGTCGCGGGCAGGAGACGGTGCACCTCAAATGGGACACGAACACCGCGATACTCTCGGGGGATGCGATGCTGATCCTGGCCTACCGCCATTTTGAATCGTACGAACCTGCTGTGTTTTGTGCACTGGCGAAACTCTTCAGCAAGACCGCCATTGAGGTGTGCGAGGGGCAACAGCTCGATGTTGACTACGGCATGCGTGGCAACGTCTCAGAAGCCGATTATCTCGAGATGATCCGATGCAAGACCGCCGTGCTGTTGGGCGCAGCGCTCAAGATGGGCGCGATCGTGGCGGGTGCTTCCCGGGAAAACTGCGATGCGATCTATGATTTCGGGGTCAATCTCGGGATGGCCTTCCAGATCCAGGACGACCTGCTTGACGCTTTTGGCGACCCGCTCACATTTGGGAAACAGGTAGGCGGGGACATCTTGGAGAACAAGAAGACCTATCTGTACATCAAGGCGTCGGAGTTTGCATCGGAACAACAAAAACTCGCACTGGACCGCCATTTTTCAAGCCATGACGGCGGGGCGGATAAAATAAAATCGGTGACATCGCTGTTTTTTGAAACGGGTGCCGACAAAGCCGCCGAGAACGCCATCAGGAATTACACAACCCAGGCATTCGGGTGCATGGAGCGGATGCAGATATCGGACGATGCCGCCGGCACCCTGCGCAGTTTCGGCGAGCGGATGATGTTGCGAAAGGTTTAAGACAAGAGTATGTTCAGCGCCCCAAAATCCACCGACCACCTGCTGGCCGAAGCCAAATCCGAAAACCTCTACCTCAAGCTCATCGAGCAGATCAACAAGGATTTCAACCTGGCCAACGAGCCTGTCGATTTTCCCAAAAGCACCCGCCCCGAGGAGCTCAAGGTGCAACTGCACGAGAAGATCTACAGGTTGATCTCGCACAAATTCGCCGAATACCTCAATCTGCTGTACATCATCGATGTGAGCGAACAGCAGATAAAGCAACTTGACGGGTCGGATCTGGTCGCGTTGAGTGAGGACGTGGCCTTCCTTATCCTCAAGCGCGAGTGGCAAAAAGTGTGGTTCAGGAACCGGTATTAAAAAAAACGCAACGGTTTCCCAGTGCGTTTTCATTACAAAACAGCAGGTAAGATTAAAATCCAAGGCCGACGGCCATCGCGGTAACCTGCGCGGGGAAGTTCCCTGCCGCGGTCGCCATGCCGGTCATGGTATTGATCGCATACACTTTGCTGGAGCCGTTGGCCGTCAAGATGGCAAATGCCCCGTTTGATCGCCCTCCGATATCGAAACCGGTCCAGGATTCGGCCGTGAAGCCAAGATTTCCAATGGCGGTCAAAGTTCCCGCATTGGGCGGATTTTGCGCAAAAAGGGTCGTGTTGTTCATTACATAAAGTGAAGTTGCGGTGGTGCCAAAATAACTGTTGGTATAAGCGGCCCCGTTCACCATTGGGCTTCCCGGGTTGAGCATGCCGTCCATGATGGCGACGCCGTCATTTGGATTGACGCGCAGGTTTTGGCCCGTGTCGCTCACGATCCTGATGCGGTCCACCACGGGATTGAAGTCGAACCCAAAATGAGTACCCATCAACCCGGTCGATATCGGCATCCCGATGGCCATCGCGGCGCCCGAACTGAGGTTCAGGCCGTAAAGTTGGCCGTTGCTGCCCAGCGCATACAATTGCCCGTTTGCCGGCCGGAAGTCAATGCCGAGCACGGTCGCACCGTCGGCCATTCCTGTGATCGGTTTGATTACGGTGACCGACGGATTCATCGGATTGAAGATCATGAGCTGGTTTGAGGTATTTACGGCGTAAGCGACGGGCCGGGACTGGATCGCGATTCCCGTATATTTCACGCCGCTGTCATAGATCGCCATGCGCATGGCCTTTCCGGTCATCAGGTCCATCGAATACAGGGCAGAGTTGTCGCCCTGGCCAAATATGGCAAGCGCCCAGTCGGTTTCGGGAGCGATGTCGAATCCGCCTTCGCCCGATATCGGCGCATTGATATTACCCACAAACACCTGCGTGCCATCGTTTGGCGGCATTTGCTTGTATAGCCGGCCGGTCACATCGATATTGTAGAGTGCCGTTACCGACGAACCTGCCACGTTCCCCGTATACGCCGACCCGGCAATCATGGCACCCGCAGCGCCGTTCACATTGCCGTCGACCACCGCTACCGCACCGGTTTCCGGATGAAGCCTGAGGTTTTGACCGCTTGACGTCACCACGCGGATGCGGTCAACGGTGGGGTTGAAATCAAATCCCGCGAGATCGCCGGAAAGTGCCGGGGTGAACGGTGCGGTTCCCAGCGGATGCGCCATCCCGGTCTCGATATTGATGACATAAAGACGGCTTGAACTGCCCAGGCCGTAGAGTTGCCCGGTCGCCGGACGGAAATCGATGGCCATGAGCGTCTCGCCCGACTGCAAGCCGCTAATCGAAACCGAGCTCAGCATGCTTTTGGGATTGGCGGTGGAATAACCGTCAAGCCTCATTTCATCGGACAGTGCGTAGAACATTACGGCCGGCATGTTTTTGGGCCGGGCTGCTTCGGTCGATACGCCGGCACCGTCAATGGGTTCATCGGAACAGGAAACGGCCAGCATCGCAAATACCGACAATGCGGCATTTCGCAAGAGATTGAAATTCTTCATAGTTGAATGATTTTGTGGTTTGTAACTTGAAGGTACGTTGCAAAAGCAACTTTGGTTTGTTGAACAAAGCACAAATATTCGTGAAAATTAGGTTGTCAGTTGTCAATCATCAGTCATCAGTTTGCTTGTGTTAACCGATTACATCTTATTTCGCCTGTACCATCTATAAACGACGAACACCAAGACAATTACAATGGCCAAAAGAAACGCCTGCCATAAAAAAAGGCTGAAGCTGAAATTCTCAAATGTTGATTCCATGAATATGATTGATGCGACAAACTCTGTTTCGAGTGGACTGACAACTGACGACTGACAACTGACGACTGACAGCTAAAAATAAACCCTGATAAACGGCATGAACGCATCCGAGTAAACGCGTTTGTCATTGTCGTGAAGCACGTTGAACCGCATGCCGATCGTGACGTTGCCGGCGCGGTAACCTGCCCCCACAAAAATTGCGGTGTTCCAAAAATCGTCATTGAAGGAGGAGCCGTCCACGAGGTCGTATTCGCTGTTGACGCGCACCTGTTCAAGTTCGGCCGAGAGCTGGATTTCCTCGATGGGGTTGAAAAGCGCCACGACGCTCCCGCCATAAAGTGAAGACTGGTATAGCTCCTTCACGCTGACATAGGTATACTGCAGCCCGAGCCCCGCCGCAAAGTAGCGGTTGAAATTGTAGATTGCCCCGGGTGCGACGGTCACATCGGTGTAGCCGCTGCCGAAACTCGCGCCCAAACCGCCGCCAAACTGCACGCGTTCCCAAAAGTCGCTCTTGCGCTTTTCTTCCTGCGCCCGGCAAAGGGTCGCGGACATCGTAAAAATCAGGATTGCCAGCAGTTGCGATTTCAGGGTTTGAAGGTTCATTTTCGCGGGGTTTTGGAGATGGTTCCAAATGTATAAAAGTATCTAAAAATAATGGCGTTGTGATTCAATTATTGTACTTTTGCCGGACATTTTTAACAACCAAGGTCACACACATCGAAATGGATAGGTTTTCCTTCTTGAACGCAGCCCACACCGAGTTTTTTTCCGATCTATACGACCAGTACCTCGCCAATCCCGACAGCGTCGAACCAAGCTGGAGAAGCTTCTTCCAGGGGTTTGATTTCGCAACCGAATTCGGGTCTTTCCGCGAGCAGATCGACGAGATCAACAACTTCGTCCAAACCGATTGTACTTCGGTTTCCGACAAACTGCAGAAGGAGTTCAGCGTCCTCAAGCTGATCGAGGCTTACCGCACCCGCGGCCACTTGTTCACCAAGACCAACCCCGTGCGCGATCGCAGGACGTATTCGCCCACTTTGGCGCTTGAAAACTACAATCTTTCGGATGCCGACCTCGACACTGTTTTTGACGCCGCGCGCGCCATGAAACTCGAGCCGTGCAGCCTTCGCGAGATCATCGGGCACCTGCACAAGATCTATTGCCAATCCATCGGCGTGGAGTACATGTACATCCGCAAGCCCGAAGTCATCCAGTGGATCCAGGACAAGATCGGCTACAACGACAACCAGCCGAAGTTTACGCCCGAACAAAAAAAGAACATTCTTTCAAAGCTCAACGAGGCCGTTTCCTTCGAGAACTTCCTCCATAC
>SXQR01000238.1 GCA_005792865.1 Flavobacterium sp.
AAAAATCCCGCGGTCAACGCGGGATCGGATGGTCTATTTTTCCTCGGCGGGCGCTTCGGCCTCCGCTTTGGCAGGCGCTTCCTTGGAGACGAGCCCCTTGGCCTGCAGCATGTTGTACCAATTCAGGACTTTCTTGATGTCCGATGGGTAAACACGTTCCTCGTCGTATTCCGGCAGTACCTCCCTGAAATAGGCCGTGAGCGTTCCATTGTCTTCCTTGTGGGAGATTGCAGGCCCGTTGTCTTCCTTTACCGCAATGTTGCGCATGACCTCAGCGAGTGGTTTTTCCTCCTGATGCGTGTACATCGAGATTTCCGAAAGCAGGCTGACGTTATTGCGCAGCCCCACCGTGATCTTCTTGCCGTCGATGAGTGATTCGGCCACAAAGCCCGAACGCGTCTGTACCTTTAAAACATATAGCCCGGGCTTGCCCGATATGGCCAAAATCTTGTCTAAATTCATATAATGATTGTTTATCTTCCTTTCTTGGCGACGAATTTCATCCGATAATCCGGCCGCGTCTTGCCTTCCATGATGTTTTGGAGTTTCTTTTGGATCAGGCGTTTTTTGAGCGAAGAGATCCTGTCGGTGAAGAGGATGCCCTCGATGTGGTCATATTCATGCTGGATCACGCGCGCGATCAGGCCGTCAAACACCTCGGTGTGAAGGTTGAAATCCTCGTCGCGGTACTCGATCGTGATGCGCTCGTGCCTGAAGACGTCTTCCCTGACTTCGGGAATGGAGAGGCATCCTTCGTTGAAGCCCCACTCCTCGCCTTCCTCCTTTACGATATTGGCATTGATGAAGGTGCGCCTGAAATTGCGCAGCTGCTCGCGCTCTTCCGGAGAAAGCTCATCGTCATCCGAAAATGGCTTCGTGTCCACGATGAATACCCGGATCGCCAGGCCAACCTGCGGTGCCGCCAGGCCGACGCCAAAAGCATTGTACATGGTCTCGTACATATCGGCGATGACCTGCTTCAGGTGCGGATATTCGGGCGTGACATCGACCCCTTTCTTACGAAGGACCGGGTCGCCGTAACCAATTATGGGTAAAATCATGTTTTGCTTTTTAGCCCTTTAGAGTGTGGGCAAAAATAAATAAAAAAACACTTCTGGGGGCGCGTGTTGGCCATTTGGGAATAAATTATAATTCGATGCTAAAATGGGCACCAGCATTTGAGTGACCCTTGCCTGATGATTACCTTTGCAGCGACTTATGGTAAGGAAAATCACACATTTCACGCAAGGCCTCAATTTCTCGAATGCGATCAAGGTTACATTCGCGGCCTGCGTCCCCGTCATAGCGGGCGCACAAATGGGATATTTCGAGGCCGGCTTTGCCATTGCATTGGGTGCCTTGCTCGTATTTCCAAGTGACGTCGCCGGGCACCTCAAGCACAAGGTGGCGGGGATTGCGATCGCGGCGCTGATCGTGGCGGGCAGCGCATTCGTGGTCAATATTGCGCTGGTGCACGATGCGGTATTCTATGCAGTGCTTGCGGTGACGCTCTTCCTGCTTTCGATGATTTCGGCCTATGGCCAGCGCGCCACGATGGTGTCCTTTTCGGGGCTGTTGTCGGTTTCACTGGCGTTTTCGACTTCCTTTACGCTGCCCGAACTCATCACCCATTGCCTTTTGATGCTTGCCGGCGGGCTGTTCTATCTCGCCGTATCGCTGATGTTCCATTTTGCCCGGCCGCACCGTTATGCCGAACTGCAACTGGCCGAATGCATGCGGCTGACGGCCAAGTATCTCAAATTCAGGGGCGACCTTTGGGCCAAAGGGGCCGACCGCGTCAAGATTGCCGGGAAGCAACTGGAACTGCAGGTGGAACTCAACACGATACACGAGAACATCCGCGAGACTGTCATCCGCGGGCGCACATCTGAAGGCACCTCCGACCGCAACCGGCGCATGCTCATCATCTTCATCTCCCTGGTCGAGATCCTGGAACTCGCCCTTGCCAATGCGTTTGACCATCCGGCGCTGCACCGGCGTTTTGGCGGGCACAATGTCCTGGCAGTTTACAGGCAACTGGCCTACAACCTTGGGTCGACATTAAAGAAACTCGCATCGGCGGCCCTTGCCAACAAGCGCTTCGAACTCAAACACAACCTCAGGGAAGACCTCGACGGATTTGAACGCTCGATAGCCGACTACGCCGCAGTGCCCGGTCCCGAAACGGCCGAGGGCGTGATCATCCTCAATGCGCTGCTCCACTATGCCGAAAAACAGGTCGAGAAAATCATGCTCATTGCCCGGTCCTATTCGAGGGAATCGCTCAGGCACGATGTACGGGGTGCCGACCGCGACCTCGAGAAGTTCCTCACACCGCAACATTATTTCTTGAGCATCCTTTGGGAAAACATGAGCCTGAAGAGTTCGGTTTTCAGGCATTCCCTGCGGCTCACCACCACGATCATCGCGGGTTTTGTCATCGGAAACCTTCTCCCGCTCCAAAATGTCTATTGGATCCTGCTGACCATCGTGGTCATCATGAGGCCCGGTTACGGATTGACCAAGGAACGTTCCTATCAAAGGATCATCGGGACGATTTTGGGCGGTTTCGCGGCATTCGGGATCCTGTTATTGGTGGACAACAACATTGCGATCGCGGCCATGGCGATTGTGGCGATGATACTCGGTTTTGCCTTTTCCCAGACCAATTACAAGGCCGGGGCGACCTTTGTGACCATTTATGTGGTGTTTTTGTATGCGATGCTGACGCCCGATGTACGCAGCCTTGTGCAATACCGGATACTCGACACGGTGGCCGGTGCCGGACTTGCCTTCGCGGCCAATTACCTGCTCTGGCCCTCGTGGGAATTCCTGGCGGTGCGGGCGTATCTGGAAAAGGCAGTGGCTGCAAACGGATCGTATCTCGGTGAAATCATGCAATTGTACCACGCAAAGGGAGACGTGCCCGTTTCCTACCGGCTGGCGCGAAAGGCCGCCTTCATCGAGACGGGCAACCTGATGGCGTCCTATCAAAGGATGGCGCAGGAACCCAAATCCAAACAAAAACACCTTACGCGCATCTATAAGATTGCAGTCCTGAACCATTCCCTGCTGTCAACGGCTGCGGCGCTGGGCACCTTTATCCAGTCCCATACGATGCGAAGGTCGGCAGCGATTGACAAGGCGCTGGCGGCCTCCGTGGCGAATCTCGGGGATGCCGAAATGATCCTTTCGGGAAAGGGTGCACCCGCACACCGCGAGGAGGTTCGATTGTCCGACCTGCGCCAGATCAGGCGTGACGAAATCCAGCGCAATGTCGAAGGCGAAATCGAACAACAAGCAGCGATGCAACGCGCCGACCTGGTCCTGCGGCAACTCGTCTGGCTCATTGACCTGACGGCGAATATCCGCCGGGCGGCCGAAACTTTTGGGGAAGAGTCAGATCATCCGTCGCAACAGGTAATCCTGTAGCATGATGGTAGCCGAAACCTCGTCGAGAAGCGCCTTGTTGGCCCGCTTGCCCTTCTTCGCGCCCGATTCGACCAGCGACCGCATCGCGAGTTTGGACGTGAAACGCTCGTCCACGCGCACCACTTCAACTTGGGGGAAACTTGCCTTGAATTTTGCCGAGAAAGCATCGGCTGCGGCGGCACTTTGCGACGGGGTGTTGTCCATTTGCCTCGGATCGCCAATGAGCGCCTTAGAGACGTTTTCGCGGGAAAAATAATCCGTGAGGTACTGGAATACTGAATCGGTGGGGACCGTGGCCAAACCGGAAGCGATGATCTGCAACTCATCGGTCACGGCCAGCCCCGTCCTTTTTTCCCCATAATCGATGGCCAGGATGCGCGGCATGTTTTTTTTGCGAATTACCGATTAATTTTTGGTTTACCGAACCTTCTCCGGGACGGGCAACGCCTCGAACTTTGCAATCACCGATTGCCCTTTGCGCAATTGAAGCATTTTCCCGTTGACGATGAAATTGTCCGCGGCGGTAAGCGCCTGTACAAGAGGCCCTTCGAGGTTGGCGTCGGCGCACGCCATTTCGGTCTGGATTACCTCTGCAAACTCAATCTGCGAACCCTTTATGGTAAATTTACCGCCAATACTGTTGCAACCCGCGTATGCCGTAAAGCTGCGGTCGGCCGAGACGGTCATGAACGGGTCTTCCTGCTGTATCTTGCGCGTGGCCTTGCCGTTGAGTTCGACAAGCGTCCAGCGGGCAGCCGGAATTTCCGGTATTTCCATATTGGCATGCCTGGTTTCAGGCAACTTGTACAGGGTATCCTTGGTGGACTCGAACACCAGCGCATCGGGAAGGACGCTGAGGCGGATCTGGGGAAGGCCCTTTCGCGAAAGCAACAGGTAACGGCCGCCGGCGGACCATCTGTATGTCCCGATGGCGGTGAGGTGCCCGCTTATCGAATAGGTGAAGTTTTCCGAAATCTGCAACGACAACGGTCCCTGCGGGCAGCCATGGCAACGGTTGGCGTATTTCCCCATGTAACGCAGGTTCGCGGATGTCGCCGCAGGTGCCGAATCTTGGAAAGGTTCGGGAACGTCTTTTCCCATACAGGAACCCAACAGAAATAGCAGCAGTAAATATTTCATCGGCAATGATTGGCACATAAAATTAAGGCGAATGCGGAATTATTCGGTGTAAATCCCATAATATTGTAAAGTTTAACAAATGTGGCTTGAAATAACGCCGAAATTATGGCGTTGAAATTGAGCCCCATTTACCGAAACATGAAACTGAAAATGCTCCTGTTGATGCTCGCGGTGTCGCCGCTGGCCATTTCCCAGTCCCGCGTCTATGCCTTCCATGAGGTTAGCACCCGCGACGGCAATTCCGACTGGGTCCCGCAAGCTAATTCAAAGATTCGCACCGCCCAATTTACCGACGATCACATCGAGCTAAGACTGGGCCGCCATTACGAACTTGACATCCTCTCCACGACACACCTGCCGGACAAGGGCGTGGTATACGTTTGCAATGACCAGTTCAAATCGCGCGTGACGGTCATGCTGATCGACGAGTCCAAGATGTTTGTCTATGACGACAACAACCGCTACCTGGTCAAGCTGCTTCCGCGCAAGGTCATAAGGGACCGTCTTTACGCGCGCAACGACCGATAATTTTTTGCCATTGGTTATCTTTGCAAAAAAGACCACATGAACCATTTGCGGGAAACTATTGAACATGCCTGGGACAACCGCCCCATGCTGCAGGATAAAAAGACAATCGAGGCTATTGAAAAAGTCGTGGCGCTGCTGGACGAAGGTACCATCCGCGTCGCCGAACCCACGCCCGACGGCTGGCAGGTCAACGAATGGGTAAAAAAGGCCGTTGTCCTTTACTTCCCGATCCGCAAAATGGAAACCCACGAGGTGGGCATCTTTGAATACCACGATAAAATCCCGCTCAAGCGACATTATGCCGAAAAAGGCATCAGGGTAGTACCGCATGCGGTGGCGCGACACGGTGCCTATATCTCAAAGGGCGTCATCCTCATGCCGAGTTACGTTAACATCGGCGCCTATGTGG
>SXQR01000239.1 GCA_005792865.1 Flavobacterium sp.
GACATTGAAGGCGCTACGCTGCTGCGCATCGGCCGGATCCACGAGAAGAACGGCCAGTTTTCGCAGGCACTTGCCCGTTATGCCGAAATAGTTGAAAAACACACCGAGGGGATATATGTGGACGAGGCGCTGTATTATTCGGCATCGGTACAACAAAAACACCTCAACAATCCCGAAGCCGCGAAGGCGCTCTATGAAAAAATCCTCTTTGGGCACCAGGACAGCATTTTCTTTACCGAATCGCGACGCCAGTACCGCACCCTGCGGGGCGACAGCACATTATAGCAAACCATGATCATCTACAACGTAACATCAAATATCGACGAGAGCCTTCACGAGGAATGGCTCGACTGGATGCAACATACGCACATACCGGATGTGCTGGCAACGGGCAAGTTCAGCAAGGCGAGGCTTGTCAAGGTTTTGGTCGATGAGGAATCGGGCGTGACGTATTCGGTACAGTTCTTTACCGACAGCAAGGCGACGCTTGAAAAATATTATCAGGAAGATGCGCCGAGGCTCAGGCAGGAAACGGCGGCGAAATTTGGCGACAAGATCCACTCTTTCCGCACCGAATTGCAACTCATCTGCGACCACAAGGCCATTTAAATGGATAGAGTAAAGGCCAAGAAGCACCTCGGGCAGCACTTTCTCAAGGACGAGGCGACGGCCGCGCGGATTGCCGACACCCTACGGCACCGGGGGTACAACGACGTTCTGGAGATTGGGCCCGGCATGGGCGTGCTCACCAAATACCTGTTGCAACAGCCTTCGACGGTTAGCGTCATCGAGATCGACACCGAATCGGTTGCGTACCTCAAGTCGCACTACCCGGACCTGGATGGCCGCATCCTCGAGGCCGACTTCCTGCGGTTCGACATCAACAAGCTATTTGACGGGCGGCCCTTCGCGGTCATCGGCAACTTCCCGTACAACATTTCGTCGCAAATCGTGTTCAGGACCCTCGAATACCGCGCGCGGATACCTGAATTCGCCGGCATGTTCCAAAAGGAAGTCGCCGAGCGCATCTGCGAGAAGAAAGGCAGCAAGACTTACGGAATCCTGTCGGTACTGGTGCAGGCGTTTTATGAGGCCGAGTACCTTTTTACGGTCGATGAGAGCGTGTTCTCGCCTCCGCCGAAGGTCAAATCCGGCGTGCTGCGGCTCACGCGAAAGGAGAATTTCACGCTTCCCTGCAGTGAGAAGCTCTTTTTCAACATTGTCAAGACGGCGTTCGGGCAAAGGCGCAAAACCCTTCGGAACAGCCTAAAATCGCTCAACCTGACCGATAATTTGCGCGAAGACACTATCTTTGACCTCCGCCCGGAACAGCTCTCCTATGAGCAGTTCATCGCACTGACCCAGAAAATCGAAGCCGATGGAGTTTAAGATCAGCAAGGAACTCATCCAGCAGCTCGAGCAGCTCATTGACCAAAAGAATGACAGGGAACTCGAAGCCCTGCTCAATGACATGCACCATGCCGACATTGCCGAGGTCCTGGAGGAACTCGAGCTCAATGACGCGGTTTACATTTTCAAGGTGCTCGACAGCGAGAAGACGGCCGAGATCCTCCTTGAACTCGAGGACGACATCCGCGAGGACATCCTGAGCCAGCTTTCGCCAAAGGAAATTGCCGAGGAACTCGACGAACTCGAGACCAATGACGCGGCCGACATCATCGCCGAACTTTCGCCCGAAAAAAAGGAAGAGGTGATCCTTGAACTCCAGGACATGGAGCACGCCAAGGACATCGTCGAGCTATTGCGTTATGACGAGCACACGGCGGGAGGACTCATGCACAAGGAGCTGGTCAAGGTCAACGAGAACTGGAACGTACTCACGTGCGTTAAGGAGATGCGGATCCAGGCCGAGAACATTTCACGCGTCCATTCGATCTATGTGGTGGACGATGAGGACCGGCTGCTGGGTCGGCTCTCGCTCAAGGACCTTTTGACCACCTCCACCAAGAAACCCATCCGCGAAGTTTACATCCGGAAATTGAATTCGGTCAAGGTGGACACGGAGGATGTCGAGGTTGCGCGCATCATGCAGAAATACGATCTGGAAGCGATTCCCGTCGTGGATGAAATGGGCCGCCTCGTGGGCCGCATCACCATCGATGACATCGTGGACGTGATCAAGGAGGAAGCCGATAAAGATTACCAGCTTGCCGCGGGTATCTCGCAGGACGTCGAGGCCGATGACAGCATCCTGGAACTCACGCGCGCGCGTTTGCCGTGGCTCGTGCTTGCCCTTTTGGGAGGATTCATCTCGGTGCGGGTGCTTGAAATTTTCCAATCGGCGATGGCTGAACACTTCACGCTGTTCTTTTTCATGCCGCTGATTGCGGCGATGGCAGGAAACGTGGGGGTGCAATCGTCGGCGATCATCGTCCAGGGACTTGCCAACAACACGATTTCGGGTTCGCTTTTCAACCGCCTGGTCAAGGAAGTGTCGCTCACGCTGCTCAACGGGGTCATCCTGGCCACCATCCTGTTTGCGGGGAGTGCGCTTTTGCTCGACGTTCCGATGATCATTGGCGTCGTGGTGAGCATCGCGCTTATTTCGGTCATCATCATTGCCTCGCTAATCGGTACCTTCATCCCGATACTGCTCGATAAATTCGGCATCGACCCCGCTCTTGCAACAGGACCCTTCATCACCACGAGCAACGACATCTTCGGGATCCTGATCTACTTTTCCATCGCCAAATTGATCCTGGGTTTTTAGTCGTATTTGACGCTGTTGGGAAATTTGTCGCGAAGCATCGCGAAGTGGTCGGCGCCCAAAAGTATCACGATCCTCTTTCCCTTGTTTTCGGCAATGACCTTGTTGATGTTTTCAAGAATTTTTTGATCGCGCGCCCTGTAAAAATCCAATACTTTCATGTGCGTTGAACCGGCAAACACCTCATCCTGGCACTTGTAAAAGGCCTTTGTAAGCGGCGTGTCCTGTCCCGACACAATCTGCCTCAGCGTCGCCGACCTGAGCCCCGCCACGCGCTTTTGTTGGATGCCCGTGCATTTCATGGCGTCTTGCGCATAGACCGGGTCCTGGCTTTTCGCAACCTCGAGTTTCTTGATCTCAGATTGCTCCTTCCAGTAATTTTGCGGGATTGGCCTGCCTTCAAGTTCCGGCCCAAGCCAATCGATGCCTGCGATGGCGGCTTTCGGGAACCAATTTTTCATGGCGCGCATCTCCAGCGGATAGTTGGCCGCGAGGTAGAGGCTGTCTGATGAGAGGTCTATGGCGCGGACTTCAACGGCGATCACGTCGGGATTTAACCTCTTGATGACTGTCCGAAGCGAATCGTAGGTATAATTGCGGTTGGACTTGTGCAGGCTGTGGATCGTGGGAATGAGATAGGTCTGTGCCGATGCGGCCGATGTGCTCAGTACGAGTGCGATCAAGGCCATCCTTAAAAATTGCATGCGAATGTTTTTTCCAAAGTTAGATAATTAGGTCATTGTGTAACTTTGTTGCATGCCGATAAAAATCCTCCACCTCGACCGTAACCATCCAATGCTTCGCGACATACTCGACCGGGCGGGATTTGAAAACCACGATGACTTTTCGTCGCCGCGCGAACAGGTCGAGCAGGTCATCGGTCAATATGACGGCATCGTGCTGCGGAGCCGGTTCAAAATTGACAGGGAATTCATCGACAAGGCCACGAACATCAAATTTATCGCGCGGGTAGGTGCGGGGCTGGAAAACATCGATTGCGATTATGCACGATCAAAAGGAATCGCCCTGATTGCTGCGCCCGAAGGCAACCGCAATGCCGTAGGCGAACACACCTTGGCGATGCTGCTCGCACTGCTAAACAAACTCCACACCGCCGACCGGGAAATCCGTGACGGCCATTGGAACCGCGAGAAAAACCGTGGCCATGAACTCGACGGGAAGACCGTCGGCATCATCGGCTACGGGAATATGGGGCGCGCCTTTGCCAGGAAGTTGCGCGGTTTCGAGGTGCGCATGATCTGCCATGATATCCTTGAAAATGTTGGCGACGAATTGGCGGAGCAGGTTCCGCTTGATGAATTTTTTCACGAGTCCGATGTCGTCAGCCTGCATGTCCCGTGGACGAAAGACACCGATGGCATGGTCGATGCCGAATTCATATCTTCGTTTGCCAAGCCGTTTTGGCTGGTGAACACCTCACGCGGAAAGAATGTCGTGACCAAGGATCTTGTCGATGCGCTGGAGAGCGGCAAGGTGCAGGGCGCGGCGCTTGACGTGCTGGAATTTGAGAAGAGTTCCTTTGAGCACCTCTTTGATGGCGATGTCCCGCCCGAAATGACCTATTTGCTTGAAAGCGGCAAGGTGTTGCTGACGCCGCACGTTGCCGGCTGGAGTTTTGAAAGCCACGAAAGCCTCGCGCAGGTGATTGCGGACAAGATCATCAATTTTTTGAATCAAAATGTTGATAACATTTGACGCAAGTTCGGGCTTGGTTGTTAAATTTTATACTTTTAACCGCGAAACCAAAAAACCACCATTATGGAACAATCGACCAATTCCGGCAACGAGTCCTGGAATACGCCAAATCCACCGCGCCATGAAGC
>SXQR01000240.1 GCA_005792865.1 Flavobacterium sp.
CATGAAAACTTTGTTCCCAACCCCGAAAAGAGCGACAAATCTTTTTTTGAAAAAGTCAAGGATATGTTTTCATAATTAAAAAACATTTTCTAAATTTGGTCATTACTAGTAGGTAACTAGTAATTTCTTTTTCATAGCAATTTTTCCCATCCTTGTGCAAATAAGGGTGGGTTTTTTTTTGCGCCACCTCCGGGAAGCCGCGCCGTTTCCCTATTTTTACGCAAATTTTTAACGGATGGACAACATACTTGAGGTTGACAAAGTGGTCAAGCAATACGGGGACTACACGGCGCTCAACGCCGTTTCGCTCAACGTGCCGCGCGGAAGCATCTACGGCCTTCTCGGCCCTAATGGCGCAGGAAAGACCTCGCTTATCAGGATCATCAACCAGATCACGATGCCCGACAGCGGCCGCGTCCACCTTGACGGTGAGCCGCTCAATCCGTCGCATGTCAAGCATATCGGCTATCTCCCTGAGGAACGGGGCCTGTACAAGTCGATGAAAGTTGGCGAGCAGTGCCTGTACCTGGCCCAAATGAAGGGCATGAGCAAAGCTGAGGCAAAAAAGCAGCTCGAATACTGGTTCGGGCGCCTCGAGATCCAGGGATGGTGGAACAAGAAAATCCAGGAACTTTCCAAGGGAATGGCCCAGAAGATCCAGTTTGTCGTTACCGTCCTGCACCGTCCCAAACTCCTGATCTTTGACGAACCGTTTTCCGGCTTCGATCCCGTGAACGCCAACATCATCAAGGATGAGATCCTCGCGCTCAAGAAAAGCGGTGCCACCATTATCTTTTCGACCCACCGCATGGAGAGCGTCGAGGAACTTTGCGACGATATTGCACTGATCCACAAGTCCAACAAACTCATTGAGGGGCGTTTGGACGATGTGAAACGCCAATACCGCGAGAATTCGTTCGACATTGGCATCCTGACCGGCAATGTTGAAGGGCTCATGTATGACCTTACGCAAAAATTCAAGGTCGCACAGACCAGCTTCAAATCGTTGAATGACGAACTCAAGCTCAGCGTACAATTGGGACAGGCCACGCCAAATGAACTGCTCTCCATCCTCACGTCGCGCGGACAGGTGACCCATTTTGTGGAAAAGATCCCGAGCGTCAACGACATTTTCATCCAGACCGTCAGCAAATCCTAATCAAATGAGCGTACTTTCACTGATCATAAAACGAGAATTCCTGGCCAAGGTCCGCAACAAGTCCTTCATCGTCATGACCTTCCTGAGCCCGTTGCTATTTGTGGGCATCGCGGCTTTCGTGGGTTACCTGAGCTCCATGAAGGCCGACGTTAGCACCGTCGCCATCCACGACGAGACCGGAATGTTTCTCGACAGCTTTACGGACGACGAGGAATTTGATTACGTCGACACGTCAAAAGAAAATCTGGAAACGGTGCGAGACAGCGTCACGGCCGGATTTTACGAAGGCGTCTTGCACATTCCCAGGATGGATAGTGCCAATACCGGCAAGATCCGTTACATTTCCAACGACAGCCCCGGCATGATGTTCCTCGAAGGCATGGAAGACGCCATCGCCGAGAAGATGACCCAGGCCAACCTGGTCCGCTCGGGGCTGGACACAGCCGCGATTCGTAAAGCCGAGGCCGACGTGGACATCGCGCTGGAGAAATCCACCGGCGAGGAAAGCGTCAAAGGGCTCAACGAAATCAAGATTGCCATCGGTGGGGCATTTGGATACCTGATCATGATGTTCATCATCATCTACGGCAATATGGTCATGCGAAGCGTGATCGAAGAAAAGACCAACCGCATCGTCGAGATCATCATCTCTTCGGTGCGCCCGTTCCAGCTTATGATGGGCAAGATCATCGGGACTTCGCTTGCGGGCATACTTCAGTTTGCGATCTGGGCGATCATCGGTGTATTGCTTTTGCTGTTTGCTTCGGCTTCATTGGGCGTTTCGATGGGGCCTGCAGCCACTGTTCCGCCCGAGGTCGTAAACGGCGCCGCACAGGAAATGGGAACCATGCAACTCTACCTCAAGGAACTTTGGGACCTGCCCATCGCCACGATCATCATCTCGTTCATCGTATATTTTGTCGGGGGATACTTCCTGTACAGTTCGTTCTATGCGGCGATCGGGGCGGCCGTCGACAACGAAACCGATTCCCAGCAATTCCTCCTTCCCATCATGATGCCATTGATACTGGGGGTTTACATTGGATTTTTCACGGTGATCAACGATCCGCACGGAACCGTTGCCACCGTCTTCTCCATGATCCCGCTCACCTCACCGATCGTGATGCTCATGCGGATACCCTTCGGGGTGCCGTGGTGGCAGTTGGCCCTGTCAGTCGCGATCCTTTTTGGGACCTTCCTCATGGTGGTTTGGTTCGCCTCGAAGATCTACCGCGTCGGGATCTTGATGTATGGCAAGAAACCTACATATAAGGAGATATTTAAGTGGCTGAAATACTAGCCGTCAGCTGTAAGGTGTCAGCTATCAGTTTTCAGATCTAAAATACAACTCTCGCCTACTTTTGGACAATTGCCAGAAGTTGTATAGGAGGATGAATTTGAATGTTACACAAATTCAAACTGACAGCTGAAAGCTGATCGCTGAAAGCTTTTCTGGAGCTCTATCCTGCTGTCCGCTATAGCTTTTGCCAGACCTCAAAGGTCTTCAAGACCTTTGAGGTCTTCAAAGGCAAAAGGCTGCCGCTCCCATCAGGGCTAGGGGATTTAGTTAACAGTTTCAGGTTTGCGGTTCACAGAAAAAGGTAATTTCGTATATTGTCATTTTGACAAAGTCAGATTTTCAGCGTGAACTTGCAGTTCCCAGCCACTATCAACTAACCACTAACAACTAAAATGTCCCGAATCCTCATCATAGAAGACGAAGCCTCCATCCGCCGGGTGCTCATCAAGATCCTGTCCGAAGAAAGCGAGACCTATCAAGTCGAAGAAGCCGAAGACGGCGCGGCCGGCTTGGAAAAGATCAAATCCGCCGATTATGACCTTGTGCTTTGCGACATCAAGATGCCCAAGATGGACGGCGTCGACGTGCTGGAAGCTGTGAAAAAAATCAAACCAGAGATTCCAATGGTGATGATTTCAGGCCATGGCGACATGGAAACCGCGATCAACACGATGCGGCTCGGCGCCTTCGATTACATCTCCAAACCACCTGACCTAAACCGCTTGCTCAACACCGTGCGCAATGCGCTGGACAAGAAACAGCTTGTGGTGGAGAACAAGATCCTCAAGAAAAAAGTCAGCCGGCACTACGAGATGATAGGGGAGAGCGATGCCATCAACCACATCAAGGACATCATAGACAAGGTTGCCCCCACCGACGCCCGCGTGCTGATCACGGGCCCCAACGGAACCGGCAAGGAACTTGTCGCGCACCAACTTCACGAGAAAAGCGAACGTGCCACGGCACCGCTCATCGAGGTCAACTGTGCCGCCATCCCCAGCGAACTCATCGAGAGCGAACTGTTCGGGCATGTCACGGGCGCTTTTACTTCCGCGGTCAGGGACCGGGCCGGCACGTTCGAGGCCGCCGACAAGGGTACGATTTTCCTGGACGAGATCGGTGACATGAGCCTTTCGGCGCAGGCCAAGGTGCTGCGCGTTTTGCAGGAGGGAATGGTACAGCGCGTTGGCGCAGAGAAGGACATCAAGGTGGACGTTCGCGTCGTTGCCGCCACCAACAAGGACCTGAAGAAGGAAATTGCCGAAGGCCGTTTCAGGGAAGACCTTTACCACCGGCTCGCCGTGATCCTGATCCGCGTCCCCGCGCTCAATGACCGACGCGAGGATATTCCCTTGCTCATCAACCATTTCAATGAGATGATCGCTACCGAGCAGGGCAATGCGCCCAAGACTTTTTCGCAGGAGGCCGTAGAACTCCTTCAGGAATACGACTGGACCGGGAATATCCGAGAACTCCGCAATGTCGTGGAGCGCCTCATCATTTTGGGCGGCACCGAAATTTCGGAAAACGATGTCCGATTATTCGCAAGCAAGTAAATGGAACTTAAAAAAATAAATCAAAACCTCAGGCAAACCTTGGTATCCGTTGGTCTTTCGGAACCAAACGAACTGCAATCCGAATGCTTTGCCCTGCTCAAGAGCGGCGGGGATTGCCTCATTGCGGCACCCGGGGGCTCAGGAAAGACAACGCTGCTGATCATGTCAGTCATCCAGCAATTGCAGACGGCGGGCGAGGAATCGCCGCGGGCGCTGGTATTCGTAAGGGACCGCGAGGCTGTACTGGCCTTTGTCGAGGCGTTCGATGCGATCAACAGCAATAACGGTTTGCGGATATTCGGCACGCATGAAAAGACCAATCTGGACGAAGACAAAAACCTGATATCGCTGGGGATCGACGTCCTGGTGGGAACGCCGGTCCGGCTCGGGGAAATGTTCGGGACGGCGGGCTTCAATATCAACCGGCTAAGGATCATGGCTACAGACGACACACACCTCCTGATGGCCGACCGCCGCGAACCCCATATCATGCGGATTTCACAGAGCACCGCACGCGCCCAGCGATTGATTTTTACGGCCGCCATTACCGAAAAGGTGGAATTTTTTGCCGAAAAGTTTCTGGACGAAGACGCGCCGATCATCGATTTTACCCAGGCATGAAGACATCATTTGAAACACCCCGCCTCATCCTTCGCGAACTGCGAGATTCCGACGACACAGGGCTTTTCGAGCTCGATTCGGACCCGGTGGTACACCAATATCTCGGCGGCAAGCCCGTCACTTCGATCGAGCAATGCCGCAATGTGATTGCGATGATCCGTGACCAGTACAGGCAGCATGGCATTGGGCGATGGGCCGTGATTCATAAAGAAACGGGCGAATTCATGGGCTGGTGCGGCCTCAAGGTCGAAAAGAATGTCAATGGCCGCAATCGGTTTTACGACCTCGGGTATCGGCTGATCCCAAGATTTTGGGGCATGGGCTACGCCACCGAATCGGCGAAGGCCTGGACCGATTTCGGCTTCAGCGAACTCAATCTGGAGACGATCTGCGCCTATACTTCGCCGGGCAACCTCGCATCGCAACGTGTCCTGGAGCATTGCGGGCTTCGCCATACCGAAACCTTTCTCTACGAGGGCGAACCTGAATTCTGGTATGAAACCAACGGCAATAATTAACATCCGCCCATTTCCTAATCCTTCCCTTAACACTATCTTTGCCGCCTTAAATCAAGAGGTTTGATAACGGTAAATGATATTTCGGTCCAATTTGGAGGGACGACGCTTTTCAGCGAGGTTTCCTTCGCCATAAACGAGAATGACAAGATTGCGCTGATGGGCAAGAACGGCGCGGGCAAATCTACGC
>SXQR01000241.1 GCA_005792865.1 Flavobacterium sp.
CCGGTGATCATCAGCCCCGTATTTTCCTCGATGCCGACGCCAAGGATCTCGGGATTGCTCAGCAATATCTGGAACAACCGCCCGATCCTGCCGCGGTGCATGAAGTGCGTATCAAAGATGATGTTGTTGAGCAACCCAAAGCCGGCGGTGGTCTTGATTTCGCCCTTTAGAATCGCGTTTTCGCTGCTGCCTTCAATGATCATCGACTCGGAGACCGCCGCCGCACCGGCCGATGTCCCGGCATACATGAAATCCCCCGCTTTGAGTTTTTGATGCATCAGGTCAAATAGTGGGGTTCCGCCCAAAAGATGGGTGAGCTGGAGCTGATTGCCGCCCGTAAAAAACAGAACATCCGCCGTTTCCAGTCTTTTAAGATATTTGGGATCCAATGCGTCGGCACGCGAGCGGATGTCGAGGATGCCGGTGTTTTCGGCGTCTAACTTGTTAAAGGCCTTCACGTATTCGGCGCCCATTTCGTCGGGCTTGGTGCTGGCGGCCGGAACGATCTCGATCCGGGAGGATTTTCCCCGGGGCGATTCATCGATCACTCGCTTGAGTATGCCATTCTTGGTGAAATCGTCGCCATTGCTCGAATCGGATGGCAATCCCTTGTCCTCAGCACCGCCGATGATGATCAATTTTCCTTTCATGTCCGCTGTTTACCGTAAAGCTACATAGCTCTTTAACGTCCATTGTTACAAGATTCTGCAGGTGCTTTATAAAAATGTAACCTTTTGAATAAATTCTGTAAACAATCACGGGCAGGTTGTCGTGAACTTTGGAGACGATGGGCCACGTGCCTGTCCATCCACAAAACAGACATATGAAAATCCTTAAGAAACAGGTGCTCCGCGGACCAAATGTTTGGAGCAACTACAGGAAAAACCTCATCCAGGTCAGGCTTGACCTAGAGGAAATGGAGGATCGACCCACCGATAAGATTCCCGGATTCAAAGAAAGGCTCGAGGCGCTGCTGCCGGGCATGATCGACCACGAATGTTCGGAAGGCGGACGCGGCGGATTTTTTGAACGCCTGCGCCGCGGGACCTGGCTCGGGCACGTAATTGAGCACGTCGCCCTTGAGATCCAGACGTTGGCCGGCATGGAAGTGGGCTATGGCCGGACACGCGGTACCGGCGAACGCGGCGTCTACAACATGGTTTTCGCCTATTCCGTGGAAGAGGCCGGGCTATTTGCAGCCGATGCCGCCTTCAACCTTGTCCAGGCACTGGCCACCAACCAGCCCTATGAACTCGAACCAGACCTGGCCAAACTGCGCGAATTGAAGAGCCGTTATGGGCTCGGGCCGAGTACAAAAAGCCTCTGCGACGAGGCCGACCGGCGGAAAATTCCGTGGACGCGGCTGGGCAACAGCACCATCAGGTTCGGGTACGGCAAGAACCAGGCAACGGTACAGGCCACCATTACCTCGAAAACCTCCTTGCTCGGGGTAGAGGCTGCCGGCGATAAATATGAGACCAAAAAGAAGCTGGAGAAGGCCTATATACCGGTGGCCGAAGGAAAAGCCTGCAACAATACCGACGATTTGATGGAAATCATATCCGATCTGGGATATCCGCTGGTCATCAAACCACTGGATGCCAATCAGGGCAAGGGCGCCACCATCGATATTCGGGACGACCAACAGGCACTGGAGGCATTTGCCCATGCGCAACAATACAGCCGGTATGTTCTGGTTGAACGATATATAACGGGCCATGATTTCAGGATGCTGGTCATCAACGGCAAATTCGTGGCGGCTGCGCGGCGCGAACCGGCGCATGTCCACGGGAATGGAACGTGCAACATAGAACAGCTGGTCGAATATGTCAACAGCGACCCCAAAAGGGGCAACGGCCATGACAAAGCCCTGACGAAAATCACGCTGGACCACGATTCTTTAGGTCTGTTGAAGCGAAAAGGCTATACGCCGCAATCGATACCTACCCGCGACGAGGTGGTTTACCTCAAAAGCACGGCCAACCTTTCCACGGGCGGAACCGCCATCGATGTGACCGATGAGGTCCATCCTGAAAACATCTTCCTTGCCGAACGCGTGGCCGGTGTCATGGGACTCGACATCTGCGGAATTGACATCATGGCGCCAACGTTGCAATCGCCATTGCGACAGAACGCAGGCGTGGTCATCGAGGTCAATGCGGCGCCGGGCTTCCGGATGCACCTGGAGCCCAGCGAAGGAAAACCCCGGAATGTCGCATCGGCAGTTATGGACATGTTGTTCCCGCCGGGCAGGCCAAGCCGCATTCCCATCATCGGCATTACGGGCACCAACGGAAAGACCACCACGACCCGGCTAATGGCACACCTGGCGCGCAACCGCGGATTCAGGACGGGCTTCACCACGACCGACGGCATTTACATCAATGACTTTATCATCAACGAAGGGGACAATACGGGTCCGCTCAGCGCGGGCTTCATCCTGGGCGATCCCACCGTTGAATTTGCGGTGCTGGAAACAGCGCGCGGAGGATTGTTGCGTTCCGGACTGAGCTATGACCAATGCGACGTGGGAATCATCACCAATATCCGCGAGGACCATTTGGGGCTTAACGACATCAATACGCTCGACGACCTGGCCAACGTCAAGGCCGTCGTGGCCCGCAGCGTCAAAAGGACGGGTTACGCCGTGCTCAATGCGGATGACGTCAACTGCGTCCGCATCGCATCGGAACTGGATTGCAATGTCGCATTCTTCAGCATGGATCCCGATGCTGAAGTGATCAGGGAACATATTGAGAGAGGGAAACCGGTCGCAATTTTTCAAGATGGCTACCTGACCATCATCCGCGACGGCGAAACAACCCGCATCGAGAAAGCCGCGCGCATCCCGATTACCTACGGGGGTACCGCGGATTTCATGATCGCCAATGCACTGGCGGCGGCACTCGCAGGTTATCTGTGGGGATTCAGCGCGGAGGAAATCAGGCAGTCTTTCAGTTCCTTTGAACCGGGATTCGAACAGACGCCCGGAAGGCTCAATTACTTCGATTTCAAAGACTTTAAGGTCTTGGTTGACTATGCGCACAACCCGCACGGCTACCTGGCTGTCGCACAATACCTGGAATCGGTAAAGGCCAACCGCAAGATCGGGATCATTTCGGGGATCGGGGACAGGCGTGACCAGGACATAGCCGAATGTGCGAGGATTGCCTGCGACATGTTTGATCACATCATCATCAGGCAGGAACACGACCTGCGCGGCCGCAGCGAAAGCAACATCAACGGCCTGTTGATCCAGGGGATCATGGCATCATGCCGAAAGGTGAGCTACGAGATGATTTCGGAGGAGACCGACGCCATCAGGCGCGCATTGCGGATTGCACAGGCGGGCGATCTTGTTGTCGCGCTAAGTGACCAATACAAAAGCGTGGTCGAGGTCATCCGGGACGAACTTGACCGCAGCAACGCGCCGAGGATCATCCGGCCAGACGACATTGATCCCCACGTGCAGGAAATACAATCTGAAAAAAATCACTACCATGGAAAATCGGCCTGAAGACCAAACCACCGACAACAATTTTGACCGGTCCCACAAGCCCTCCGAAATGGGGAAGGGCCTGTCATCGGACGAATCCCCACAATCGGGTAACCGCAGTTTCGAGCACGAGAACCTAACAACGGGCAGCGGATACAGCGAGCAGGAACGGGCCTTGCAGGATGGTGTCAACAACCCCTCGGTAATCGACCATCGTGGCAGCACCGAATTGTCCCGCAAATACAATATCAACGACAAGGCGCACTTCGATTCCAGCAAGGACGATTTCGTGCCGACGGTTTCCTCCTTCCGCCACGCCGACGAAGGCAATCCGGAAACCCCAGGAACACTTTAATTTTAGGGCTTGCCAGATGGCAGGCCTTCACTTTTTATGGAAATACTAAAGATTATCCTGGCCACGATTGCCGGAACGACATTCATGACCGCCTTCAGTTACCTGATATCGGAAAGCTTCAACAAACTTTTCAAGGAACCGGTACTGTTGAATTATGCGCTTAAAGCGTTGCGGATGGAGCTCTCGGCATCCGCGAGGAAAACCACGGGATGGGCCATCCATTATTTGATCGGCGCGTTATTCGTTATTGGCTATCACATGATCTGGAAATTCGAAATACTTCCGGTGAATTGGAAAAGCGCGCTGATCCTGGGTGCGGCAAGCGGTATGTTGGGGATACTGGGATGGATGCTGATTTTCATGATCCCGGCCAATAATCCGCCGGTACGATTCGGGCAATATTACCTGCAGCTGTTTTTCGCCCACATTTTCTTTGCGGCAGGCGCCACGGCGATCTACATGATTTTACCCTCATAAAAAAAGCGGCCTAAGCCGCTCTTATCTCCAAATGGTCAGCCGAACCTGCGGCTTGGTCTTGCTCATAAGGCTCGCAAGCATGCCCGAAATGCCCAACAATAGATGTGGCAGGTAAACAGCCTGGGAAAAGTTGAAGATCCACGGTGAGGCTGCCAGCAAAAGTCCGCAGAAGAAATCAAATCGCAACCGGACTTTCATGGGAATGATGTTGGTGACGCTGAGCTCGTAGGCCGTGACCAGGTTAAAAAATATCGTTAGGGCTCCCAATACCATTGGTACCAGGACCTGCGCCAGATTTTCGGTGCGCCCAAAAACGGGCAGGATGATCAACAGGATGCCCATGAAATAATCAAAGTAGCCGTAAGTCCTTGTCTCTATTATCTTCATTTGTCAGGGGGTGTTAGTGGTTGGGGTAGAGGGCGTTGCGGTTGTATCGGTCATCGTGCCGCCGCCCGGTGTATTGGATGCATCCGATGCGGTTCCCGTGTTGTTGCCCGGGCTTGTAGCATCCTGTGTAGATTCCATGCCTTCCGCCGTGGCCTCGGTGCCGGTGCCTGCATCGGTTGTCGCATTTTCCGAATTATTTCTGCAAGCTACAAGGCTCATGCCCAGTGCAAGCAAAAAGACGATCTTGGTCATTATCTTTTTCATATCGGCTTCATTAGTGTCCGATGTAAAATTATAGGGTGATCGGTTTGGCGTACTTATATATTTGCCGTTGAATATTACACGATTATAATCTACGCATGCCTTGGTTTTGGAGTATTATGGTTATGGATCGGTATTAAAAAAAG
>SXQR01000242.1 GCA_005792865.1 Flavobacterium sp.
AAAAACCTTTGAGGTTTTACCCCTCCCATTATTTTTCAAATGAAATCCATACGTATCGCCGGTGTGCCCGAACACTTCAATTATCCTTGGAAAATCGCCATTGAACAAGGACTATTCCAAGCTGCGAAGCTCGATGTCCTTTGGACCGATGTACCCCAGGGAACCGGCCGCATGTGCGAGATGTTGCGCCGGGATGAGACCGACCTCGCCGTGATCCTGACCGAAGGAATCGTCCGTGACATTGCCAACGGCAATCCTTCCTGCATCGTACAGGTGTACGTTGAATCGCCACTGCTGTGGGGCATCCATGTCTGGGCTGGATCGCCGTACCGGTCTGTCGGCGACCTGAAGAACAAGACCGTCGCGGTGAGCAGGATGGGTTCGGGGTCGCACCTGATGGCGGCTGTGCACGCATCTTTTTTGGGGTGGGATGTTTCCGAACTGCGATTTGAACAGGTCGATACCATTGACGGCGCGGTGGACGCGCTTAGATCTGGACGTGCCGATTACTTTATGTGGGAGCGTTTCATGACCAAGCCGCTCGTGGACAACGGGACTTTCAGGCGGCTTGGAGACTGCCCTACCCCATGGCCATGCTTTGTGATTGCCGTCCGTGACCAATTCATGGAACAGGATGCCTCATCGGTCCAGGTTGTCCTCGAGATCATCAACGCCATGACCCAGCAAATCAGGAAGCCCGGGCTGTCGGAGGCAATTGCCGAAAATTATTCATTAAATCCGGAAGATGTTGAAGATTGGTTGCAACTCACGAGGTGGTCCGTGTTGAAACCGTCGGAAGAGATGTTAAACAATGTGCAAAAACATTTGCTCGAACTTTCCCTTATCCATAAAAAAGCTACATTTACACAACTTACGTGCATAGCCGCAAGGTGTAATGATGAAGAGTCCTGAAATTACGTTTGCCGGGATCCAACAGCGGCTTAGGCTGAAGAAACCCTGGGATTCGGTCCTCATCACGGCGCTCAGCATCTTGACCGCAATCCCGATCTTCCTGATCGCGCACCAGAACCTCATTGACCCCGAATGGTATTTCCAGTTTGACCGGATCCTGATTTTCATTGCCATCCTGTCGTTGCTGTACCTGATATTTTATTACCTGCGCGCTCTCATCGTGGCCTGCATCATTTTTTTCCTTGTCATGCTCCTTTACGGCAGCACCTTTGGACAATACGGGTTTTTTCAGGTTTTTGACGATTACCGCGCCATGATCTATACGATGGCCGAGGATCCGCATCCCCAGGACCTTATCTTGTCCAAGCTCCTGCCCTTCCCAAACAAGTCGCGCATCCTGAACGCCGTGGAATATGACAATCCGCGTGTGCGCAATTTTACGCTCATGGCCACCACCAAGCATTTTCGCGATGTGCCCAACCAGGGGCGCTACAGGCAACTCATCCAATGTTTCGCGGCTTTCGTGGAAATCAATGGTCGTTGGAATTATGTCAACGATCCCAAGGGCCGCGATTACATTGCCCGCGCGAGCGAATCCTTGCTGTACCTTTCCGGCGATTGTGACGATCACGCGATACTCATGGCCGCCTGTGTCCGGGCCATTGGGGGAACTCCCCGGCTGATCCATACCACCGGGCACATCTATCCCGAAATCCTCATCGGTAACAAAAGCGACCTCGAGCAGGTCAATTACCTGATCAAGAAGGTGTTGTTTGCTCAAGAGGCCAAGGGCAAGGATATCCATTATCACATCGACGAACGCGGACAGGTGTGGCTGAACCTTGATTATACCGCGAAATACCCGGGCGGACCGTTCATGCGCGAGGAAATTTTGGGCGCTCTGACGCTCAATTAACGAGGTGGGGTGCGGCAACGCGGGCTTTTTGCTATCTTAGCCGAACCAATTCGATGTTTATGAGAAAATTTCTCCTGATGGCTCTGCTTCTTTCGGCCTTTGCCCAGGCCCAGGATTCGACTGCGGTCAATTCCGGCGCGGAAATACTGGCCAGGCGCAATGAGGTACGCACCGACCTGCTTTCAACGGTCATGTCATCCAAGTTCAATCTCACCTACGAGCGCTTTTTTTCTGAAGATTGGTCGGCCGGGGTTACCGGCGGCATAACCTCCAGCAAGAATCTCGACGACGATTTCGATGCCGGTTACCGCAATTCGCTTCCCAAATACGAGATCAATCCCTTTGTGCGCTACAAGCTGTCCCAAAGCATTCGCCGGTTCTATTTTGCCGAGGTTTTCCTTTCGGCCAACGGAGGCGATTTTAAGGAAATCGTCCGGCTGACAGATGAATTGGGAAATGGTTATTACGTCACTGAAAAATCTACTTACTCGGATTTTGGCGTAGGTGCGGGCCTGGGTTATAAAATGTACCTCCAGGATAAGATCGCCATTGAACTGCTCGTGGCATTCGGGACCAATCTATTCGATAAGGATAAAAGCCCGGACACGATTTCCCGCGTGGGCCTGAGTGTTGGTTACAGATTCTAAATATTTTAAAATGAAAAAATTAGTATTGATATTCTGCATCATCGCTTTGGGTTGCGATTCGAACGATGACGGTTTCTATAATACCAAGTACGTGAATGCGGCAAACCTAGTCGTGCTTGAAACCCAACCGGCTTATCAGGTAAACGATGTCCTGTTCGTATCGGCCGAAATCCCCAATCTACTCGAGGAATCAGGGCAGCCAAACTTGCTGGATGTCCGCAAATCTACGGGGAACGCGCCTAAATTTGATTTTTCCTACCTGATCGAGCGCGAGACCTCGCCCGAAGTTTGGGAAGTCGTTGATGTTACGAACGATTTCGTGGCCGACCTTGGCAGCCATGAAGTGGGCGCTTATGTGCAGGGAATCCTTGATTTCGATGCATCGACGCAAAGCTATCGTTACCGCGGCGGCGTACGATTGAGCGAAGCAGGCCAATACCGCCTGAGCTACAGCCTTAACAGTTCGGCTTTTGACAGGGTCGCATTGCGTTCGCGCAGCGCCGGGAACAATGTCACGCTGAACATCTTTTCGACCACCAATGCCCTTAACGCCGAAGGATATTATCTCTTCACGGTAAACTGATCACCAATTGATGGGTGTTTTCCCGGTAGATTGCAGGTAGTGATTCGCCTGGCTGAAATGTTTGTTGCCGAACCAAAGCCCGCGGTTGGCGCTCATGGGCGAAGGGTGCCCCGATTCCAGCACGAGGTGGCGCGACCGGTCGATGTTTTTCCCTTTCGTTTTGGCATGGCCGCCCCACAGCATGAACACCAGTGAGTTTTTTTTCTTGGATAACCGTTCAATCACGGCCGATGTGAAGATCTCCCAACCGAGGTTCTGGTGGCTTCCGGCCTTTCCGTGCGCCACCGTCAGGGTATCATTGAGCAAAAGCACACCCTGTTTAGCCCACCTGTCGAGATTTCCCGACAGTGGAACCTCGACGCCCAGATCGTCCCTGATTTCCCTGAAGATATTGCGAAGCGAAGGCGGAAACGACACCCCGTCATGTACCGAAAAACTCAGTCCGTGCGCCTGTCCCGGGCCATGGTAGGGATCCTGCCCGAGGATCACGACCTTCACACGATCGAACGGACAAAGCCTGAAGGCTTCGAAAATATAAGCTTCCGACGGATAACAGGCTCCGGATTCATATGATTCGCGCACCAGGTTTTCGAGCGCCTTGAAGTATTCCTTGTCAAATTCGTCGCGGATCTCCCGTTTCCACGATTCTTCCATTATGGATCGCATAGGCTGGGTTTATTCAAATATAAATAAAAGCCCGGCCGGCACCCGTCTTCCCCACCGTGAAAATTGCGTAAATTTGCAGGGTATTCCCAAATAAGATTTTGCTTAGCATCACCGATAAGACTTTACAGGATCTCCAGTTCCCCACCGTGTTGGAGGCGGTTGCCGCTTCTTGCAATACCGATAGGGGCCGCGAGAAGGCGCTTGCAATCGTTCCCATAGGCAACAGGGAAAAATTGATGCAGGCACTCGCCATGACATCGGAGTATCAGTCTTCCTTCCAGAACAACAACGCCATACCCAATCACGGATTCGAATCTGTTTCAAACGAACTGCAGTTCCTGTCCATTGATGGAAGTTTCCTTGAGCCGTCGGCTTTCAGGAAAATCGCGACCCTGTCTGAAACGGCGATGGCCCTGTCGCAGTTCCTTAAGAAATTTGACGATTACTATCCGAATTTGGCGCAACGCGCGGGACTGGTACCGGGGGCGAAAGACATTCTATCGGCAATCGATATGGTAATCGATAAATTTGGCGAGGTAAAGGACAATGCATCGGCCCAATTGCACCTCATCAGGCAGGAAATAAATACGGTCCGGGCGAAGATCAACCAAAGTTTCGCATCGGCACTTTCACAATACAACAGTCTTGGTTATCTGGACGATATCAAGGAAAGCGTGGTCGAGAACCGTCGGGTCCTGGCAGTGCTTGCCATGTACCGGCGCAAGGTCAAGGGCACGGTCCTGGGCAGTTCCAAGACCGGAAGCCTTGCCTTTATCGAACCCGAGGCGACGCTTCGGCATTCGCGCGAACTCAACGACCTTGAATTTCGCCAGCGCGAAGAAATCATGCGGATATTGAGAAAACTCTCGGATGTATTGCGCCCGCATGTGGAAACCATCATGGTATACCAGGAATTCCTCAGCGATGTGGACGTGATCGCGGCCAAGGCCAAGTATGCTGTAAGGACCAATTCAATCTTGCCCAACATTACCGAAAACCGCCGGCTCCATTTCAGGGAGGCTTTCCATCCGATATTGTTTTTGACCAACAAGGCCAAAAAAGAGACCACCTATCCCCAAACTTTTGAATTGACCCAGGAGAACCGGATTATCGTGATTTCGGGCCCCAATGCCGGCGGGAAGACCATTTCGCTGAAGACCGTCGGGCTTTTGCAACTGATGCTGCAGAGTGGGCTGCTGATCCCGGTCCACGAACGCAGCGAAACGTTTTTGTTTGACAGGATACTGACCGATATCGGTGACAACCAGTCTATTGAAAATCACTTAAGTACATACAGTTACCGGCTCAAGAACATGAACTTTTTCCTGCGCAAGTGCAACCGCAATACATTGTTCCTGATCGACGAATTCGGGACGGGCTCCGATCCCGAACTGGGCGGTGCTCTGGCCGAAATCTTCCTCGAAGAATTTTACCACCGCGAGGCATTCGGCATTATCACGACGCATTACGCGAATTTAAAGATGCTCGCCAACGAATTGCCTTACGCGACCAATGCCAACATGCTTTTTGACGAAAAAAGCCTGGAACCCATGTACAAGCTCGTGTTAGGCCAGGCGGGCAGTTCCTTTACTTTTGAGGTTGCCCAAAAAAACGGGATACCCTTTGGGCTGATCAACCGCGCCAAGAAAAAAGTCGAGGGAGGCAAGGTCCGCTTCGACAAGACGATCGCAACGTTGCAAAAGGAGCGTTCAAAACTGGAAAAAACCTCGCAAACGTTGCGTGAAGAGGAAGTTCGCGCGAGGGAAGAAAGTTCAAAACTGGAATCGATCAACCAAAAGATGCGGCAAAAACTCGAAAGTTACCAGGAACTGTATGATTCCAATCAAAAGACGATCTACATCGGACAAAAAATTGAGGACCTTGCGGCGAAGTATTTCAACAACAAGAACAAGAAGGACCTGATCGGCGAGTTCCTCAAACTGGTGGAAATCGAAAACTCCAAGCGCAAGAAAGCCACGACGGCGCAACAAAAACAGATCGAACAAAAGAAAAAGGAAGTCGTACGTGAAGTGGAACAAGTCGTCGAGGAAATACGCAAAGAAAAAAAAGAAAAGAAAATAAAGGCGGTGGTGGAAAAACCAAAGCCCGTACTCAAGGCCGGTGACCGCGTCAGGATGAACGACGGCAAGGCCGTTGGGACCATAGACGCAATTGAAAAGAACAAGGCGACCGTCAATTACGGTATCTTTACCTCGAAAGTCAGCGTTGACGAACTCGAACTCGTGGAAGCAAAAAAATAACCATGGAAATCAATGAATTGCCGCAGGGCAAAAAAATCGTATTATTTGACGGGGTCTGCAACCTTTGCGATTCGTTCGTACAATATGTGATCAAGCGCGACAAAAAGGATGTTTTCAGGTTTTTGCCGCTTCAATCCGAACTAGGCGAAAAGATCGTGAAGCACATTGGCGCCGATCCAAAGAAACTCGACAGCATCGTCCTGTACGACCCCGGCGTGGCCTGGTACCATAAGTCCTCGGCGGCGCTTGAGATTGGCCGCCACCTGGGTGGACTCCCCGCGTTGGCCATCATCTTCAAGATATTGCCAAAGGCGCTTCGCGATCCCATTTATGACTACGTAGCCAGAAACCGGTACAAATGGTACGGCAAAAAAGATGCGTGCATGATCCCGACACCGGAGCTCAAGGCTAAGTTCCTGTAATTTCGGGATCGGGATTGTCTTCCCATTTGCCTACGACAGAAGTGGCAAGTGCGTTCCCCAGGACATTGGTCGCGCTGCGGAACATGTCGCAGAAGTGATCGATCGGCAAGATGAGCGCAATCCCTTCAATGGGTATATTGAACATGCCGCAAGTGGCCGCGACCACCACCAAGCTCGCGCGTGGAACACCGGCAATTCCCTTGCTGGTCAGCATCAGCACGAGCAACATCGTCATCTGCGTGCCCAAACTGAGATCGATGCCATACGCCTGTGCAATGAAAATGCTGGCGAAGGTCATGTACATCATGCTGCCGTCCAGATTGAACGAGTAACCAAGCGGGAGCATGAAAGAGACGATCCGGTCCCTCACACCGAATCGCTCAAGTTCCTCGGTAAGTTTGGGAAATACGGCCTCGCTGCTGGTGGTGCCGAATGCGATGAAAAGCGGGCTGACGATGCGCTTGAGCAGGGTGGTCATCCTGCCCCGAAGAAAAATGTATCCGACCAGCAGCAAGACAATCCATAGCGAGGTAATGCCTACCATGAACGAACCGAAGTATTTGATATAGGTCAAAAGAAGGTCATCGAGATCACGAACGGCGAAAACTGCGGCGATCGCGCCAAACACCCCCAGCGGCGCAAAGGCCATTACGTAATTCACCATTTTCAGGATGATGTGCGAGGTCTTGTCCAGCGCATGGACGACGGGTTTAGCAAAGTCGCCGATGGACGCGGCCGCAAGACCGAAGAAAATCGAGAAGATCACAATCTGGAGGATTTCATTGGTCGCCATCGCCTCCACGATGCTCTTGGGAATGATGTGTTCGATGAAATTCTGTGCCGAAAAATGTTGGGTTTTCTCGGTCACTTCAGAGGCCGAAGCCAAATCCACGTCCGAAAGGTTCAACCCGACCCCTGGTTCGAGCAGGTTGACAAAGAAAAGCCCGATCAAAAGCGAAACGAAGGACGCCGTAAAAAACCAGCCCAGCGCCTTCCCTCCGATCCTGCCGACGGCCTTGATGTCCCCGAGCTTGGCGATTCCCACCACCAACGTCGTAAAGACAAGCGGCGAAATGATCATCTGCACCAACCGGATGAAGATGGTCGCCAGCATCTTGATGTATCCGCTGAATTCCTTAGCGGCTTCGGGCGAGAGATTGTTGTGGATATAGATGCCCAGGACAGCGCCGAGTAGCATGGCCAGTATGATCTGGAAGGTAAGGTTCGAAAAAAGTGACTTGCGGGGTTGTTCCATTTAGGGTTGGCTTTGGTAAATTTTATTGATAAGGTAAAAATCGGCAATGGTGAGCATGGCCATCGCCTCGACGATGGGCACGGCGCGCGGTACCACGCAGGGGTCGTGCCGGCCTTTGCCTTCAAGGGTGATGGGCTCGCCGCCCGAGTCAATCGAGGGCTGGTCGCGCATCAGGGTTGAAACCGGTTTGAACGCCACCCTGAATTCGATGTCCATGCCGTTTGATATTCCGCCCAACACGCCGCCGGCATGATTGGTAATGGTGCTGCCGTCCCTGTTGAACAGATCGTTGTGCTGGCTTCCCAACATCCGCGCAGCCGCAAATCCGGAGCCGATCTCGAAACCCTTGACGGCATTGATGGAGAGCATAGCAGCGCCAAGCCGTGCGTGGAGTTTGTCAAAGACCGGTTCGCCCAATCCGACGGGCACGCCCCTGATGATGCAGCTGATGATGCCTCCCACCGAATCGCCTTTGTCCCGCGTTTCGCGAATTAATACTTCCATCGCGGTCGCTGTCGCCGGATCGGGGCAGCGCACGGCATTGTGGTCAATTTCCGCTAGGTTAATGGGTGCCGATGGGTCGATTGAAATCCCGCCGACGGCCGATACATAGGCGATGGCACTAACTTTCGGCACGATCTGTTTCGCGATGGAACCTCCGACGATGCGGCAGGCCGTTTCACGTGCCGAACTCCTTCCGCCGCCCCGATGGTCGCGGTGGCCGTATTTGCGCTGGTAGGCAATGTCGGCATGGCCTGGCCTGAAAGCGTCGCGAAGATGGTCGTAATCGGCGCTTTTGGTATCGTCATTCGGGATCGTGAAACCGATGGGCGCACCCGTGCTACGGCCCTCAAATACACCCGAAAGCAGTTGCACGCGGTCCTTTTCGCTGCGCTGTGAGGTAATGTCGCTCTGTCCGGGCCTGCGGCGGTCGAGGTCGCGCTGGATGTCTTCCGCACTGATGGCAAGTCCCGGCGGGCAACCTTCCACGATTCCGCCGATGGCAACGCCGTGCGATTCGCCAAAAGTCGTGATCCTGAAAATTTCCCCGAAACTGTTCCCCATAAGAGTGTTTTCAACAAAGATAGAAGTTTGGTCGCACGACGGGGGATCGTAAGGAAGCAATTGTTAAATTTTAACAAAACCGGGCCTCCGTGTAGATATCGAATGGTAATTTTGTCTGATAACTAACAAGTGAAACCATGAAAAGAATTCTTTTGACTGCCATTGCGCTGATTGGATTGGCGTTTGGGGCACAAGCCCAGGAAATTCGCAAGAATGCACTGGGGCTTCGTCTGGGAGACAACGACGGATTCGGCGGGGAAATATCCTACCAACGCGCGTTGGGCGACAATAACCGTTTGGAACTGGACCTGGGCTGGCGCGACAGCAAACATTACGATGCCATCAAGGTCGTGGGTCTGTACCAATGGGTCTGGAACATTGAAGGCGGCTTTAACTGGTATGCCGGCGTTGGAGGTGGACTCGGGACCTACAATTTTGACGATGATGATTTTCCGGGTGATAACGACGAAGACGGCGGAACGTTCCTGCTAGTTGCCGGTGACATCGGGATCGAGTATGTCTTCGATATCCCGCTGCAACTTTCCCTGGATTTCAGGCCTGAACTTTACTTTGGGGATGACTTCCGCGAGGACAATTGGGGACCGGATATCGCGCTCGGGATCAGGTTTACCTTCTAGGAAATTGAACTTTGAAATAGAGGCTACCGACCGGTGGCCTTTTTTTATGGTCAAATCGGTCAGAATTAATCCTGGATATCGATTTTTTTCTTTGAATTGATCCGAACAACGGCATACGGAAAGCTCACCACCTGGGCCACCATGCCCGTCGGCGATTTTTGGGAAACCTTTAGGACGATGCTTTCCGGCGTCTCGCTCGCCGTGACCTCGGCCGTATAACCTGCCGTAGGTTTTTCGCCAAGGTTCAGGATAACGAAATTAGCGCGTTTCATGTCGTCTGCCGCGATTTTTCCGGCCAGGTTCACATCCGACCGCAACATGACGATTTCCTTTTCCTCGGTAAGGATCTCATAAAATCGAATCGTGGCCCCTCCCTCCTGTTGCTGTGTGAGAATTTCAATAAGTGGGCGCTCGGCCACCGGTTTTGGCGCGCTGCACGAGGCGGCCGCCACGGCCACGATGAATACGATCAATCTTTTCATACCGTCTTGCTTAATGCGAATTGGTAAATATCTTCATAAAGCGGGAGGATGTTACGGATATCAAACTGCTTGGCGACGTTGAGCGCGTTGCTCTTGAACTGCCGTAGGATGCTGTCGTCTTTAAGGACCTTGATGCCGTTGGCCGCCATGGCTTCTACATCGCCGACATCGCTCAGGTATCCCGAAATGCCATCGAAATTGACCTCCGGCAAACCGCCCGAATTGCTCGAGATCACGGGAACGCCCCAGGCCATCGCCTCAAGTGCCGCAAGCCCGAAGCTCTCGGTCTCCGAGGGCAGCAGGAACAAATCGCTGTAACTCAGGATCCGATCGATCTCGTGGCTGTTCCCAAAGAAGATCACCTTGTTCTGCAGGCCCATTTCGCGGCACATCTGCTCGGCTTTTTCCTTCTCGGGGCCATCACCCACCATCATCAGTTTTGAGGGAATCTCGCGGTTGATGCGTTCAAATATCCTGACCACATCGGGGATCCGCTTGACTTTCCTGAAATTGCTGATGTGCGTGATGATCCGTTCATTCTCCAAAGCCATAACGGAACGCCGGCACGGAATATTGGGGTCGGTGGTATTTTTGTCCAATTCGATGAAATTGGGGATCACATGGATTTCCTTGTCGATATTGAAGAGCTTGTAGGTTTCTTCCTTAAGGTTCTGCGAGACCGAGGTCACGACATCCGATTTATTGATGCTGAAACTCACCGCCGGCTTGTAAAAAGGATGGTTGCCCACCAAGGTGATGTCGGTACCGTGGAGCGTGGTGACCATCGGGATGTAGATGCCTTCATCTGCCAGCATCTGCTTGGCCATATAGCCGGCGTAGGCGTGCGGAATCGCATAATGCACGTGCAGGAGCTCTATCCCGTAGGCCTTGACCGTGTCCACCAGTTTGCTCGAGAGCGCCAGTTCATACGGTTGGTAGTGAAAAAGGGGGTATTCGGGTACATTGACCTCGTGATAATGGACGTTGGGATTGAGCAGGGCGAGCCTGACCGGCTGGCTGTAAGTGATAAAGTGGATCTCGTGGCCGCGGCGCGCGAGTTCGAGTCCAAGTTCGGTGGCGACCACGCCGCTCCCTCCGAATGTAGGGTAACAGACAATTGCGATTTTCATTCCGGGGGATTTACTGCGAATTTAGCGAAAATCCACGTGCGGCGCTACTTGATGATCGCATCCTGGATCGCCTTCTGGATATCCTCGCGGATGTTGGCCTTGGAGAGCATGTTGACCTCGGCGCCCGGGAACGTCCTGTTGGAAAGGAATACATAGACGATCTCGGTCTTGGGATCGGCCCATGCCATGGTACCGGTAAAGCCCGTGTGCCCGAAACTCTCCGGCGAAACGCAATTGCACGTAGGTCCGGCCTGCTTGGGAAGCTGCGGCTTGTCCAATCCGAGCCCGCGGCGGTTGCCCTGCGCACAGAACCAGCATGTATTGAACACATCGAAAGTCTCCGGCGAGAAGTACTGCACGCCGCCATAATTGCCCTTTTGAAGGTACATCTGCATGATCTTGGCGACATCCATCGAATTCGAGAACACGCCTGCGTGGCCCCCTATCCCGCCCTGCATCGCCGCCGCCATGTCATGGACATAACCCTGGATCACCTCATGCCTGAAATAGCGGTCGTCCTCGGTTGGGGGAATCTGGCTCATGTCAAATTTCCGCAACGGATTGTAATGCGTGGCGGTCATGCCCATCGTCCTGTAAAACTTGTCGTAGCTCAGGCTGTCCAGGGTACGGCCCGTGGCCTTTTCCAGATATTCCTTGAGGATGATGAAGGTGAAGTCACTGTATTTGTACTCTTTCTTGGGAAGCAACTTGCTTTGGGCGATCTTTTTCATGATCGTGTCGCGGTAGTCGTCGCGGATGTAAAGGCATTCGGAGACCTGCGTCGTAAATCCGGGTTCTGCGGCCTGGCGGTAGTATTTTGGCGAAGGCATCTTCGCGCTGTCCAGGGTCGACTGGTAAAATGGCAGCCAGGCCTGCAGGCGTGCATAATGCGTCAGCAATTCCTTGAGGTCTATGTTTTTCTTGTCCGAATCGGCAAAGACCGGCAACATTTCCCCCAGCGTCGTTTCCAGGTTGATCTTTCCCGAATCGTACATCTGCATCACATTGGGCAAGGTGGAAACGATCTTGGTCAGCGAGGCCACGTCGTACATATCCGTATTCTGCACCTTGGTCCCATTTTCATAGGTGTGGTGCCCGAAGGATTTCTGGTAAATGACCTTTCCCTTTCTCGCGACCAGGACCTGGATGCCCGGGGTCATCTTCTGCGCGATCGCTTTGGCCGCCAGGACATCGATCTGCGAGAGCTTGGCGCTGCTCATTCCGACATTTTCGGGTGCCGTGAAACCGAGGCGGTTTATTTTGGCCGAGGCAAGCCCAAAATTGACCGGGAACACCGGGTTTACCGTGACCGGCAGCTTGCCCTTGGCGCTCACCGCACCAAATATCATCTGGGCCGAAACCACCTGCGAAACATCGGTATTCTGGTAGGAAATGACGATGGAGCGGATGCGCGCGTAATTCTTGATCTGGATCATCGAATACGGCTTGGCAAAAACGTCCAGCGTCACGTTGTGATACTTGGTTATGGTGTCCAGCCTTGCGAGTTCATCGGGCTTGAAATCGTGGTTTTTCCAGGCGCCATCGGCTTTGTGGAAGCCCACTATCACACGGTTGTAAGGTTTCAAACGGACCTTGAGGCTGTCCAGGTTCGGTTCTACGATTTCGGTCACATCGGCATATTTCTGCAAAGTCGACAGGAAAGGGCCGTTGCGGTCGTCCCCGATCTTGACGTAGGCAATCTTCTCCGACGCCATGTCGCGAATGGGCAGATCATCGTCGTCATTCTTGATCACGGTGACTGCATTCTCATAGAGTTGGTATTGCAGCGCCTGCGTTTCCGGCGTATTGAGGTCGGCGTACAGGTTCTTCAGGTTTACCGGCGCATACATGTCCAGGCCCGCGCGGTATTTGTACTTCAGGATTTTCTTTACCGAATGTGCAAGCCTTCCCTCCGATATGACCGAATCCTGGTAGGCAACGCAAATCTTCTCCAATGCGACCGGAACGTTCTCGGCAAAGAGCAGGATGTC
>SXQR01000243.1 GCA_005792865.1 Flavobacterium sp.
CGGGTTTTTGTTGAATACGCCCAGATCGAGCGCAAGAAAAAGCGTGATGGTAGCCAGAAATAAAACCCAGATCAGCATGGTGGAAATTTTGTCGTACAAATATAAGCGAGTGCCGCGTGTCGGAAAAATTTGATTTTAAAAATAATTATCGAGGGGTAAAGTTGTACTTTATCGTTATTTTTAAACAATACCCCTAAAAAAATAGGGGGTACGCTTCTATAAAAAGAGTTTTTATTTACATTTGCCCATACAATAATAAACATCATCAAATATTCAGCGTATGGCAACACTCCGATTTCAGGCACTCAAAGATGCTGCAGGCCGTAAACCGGTAAAATTTGAAGAGACCGATCGCAAGTCAAAGATTTTCGGCGCCAATGTGTTCAACGATGCGGCGATGAAGCAATTCCTGACATCGGACGCGTTCAAGGGCGTTCGGGACGCGATCCAGCACGGGACCAAGATTGACCGCAAACTGGCCGATTACATTGCGCTTGGCATGAAGGAATGGGCGCTGTCCAAGGGCGTGACCCATTATACGCACTGGTTCCAGCCGCTGACGGGAACGACTGCCGAGAAGCACGATGCCTTCTTCGAAACCGATTTTGAAGGCGGTTCGCTGGAGAAATTCGGCGGGGGGCAACTTGTCCAGCAGGAGCCCGATGCCTCGAGTTTTCCCAATGGTGGCATCCGCAACACTTTCGAGGCGCGCGGTTACACGGCCTGGGATCCCACTTCGCCGGCCTTTATTTTCGGGACCACGCTGTGCATCCCCACGGTTTTTATCTCCTATACCGGCGAGGCGCTGGATTACAAGACGCCGCTCCTGCGTGCGCTGCACTCGATCGACGAGGCCGCGACCGATGTTTGCCGCTACTTTGACAAGAATGTCCGCAAGGTTACCGCGACCTTGGGCTGGGAACAGGAGTATTTCCTGGTGGACATCGCGCTCGCCGCTTCTCGCCCCGATATCATGATGACCGGCCGCACGCTGTTGGGCCACACGTCTGCCAAAGGCCAGCAACTCGACGATCATTATTTTGGTTCGATCCCGAGCCGCGTGCTTTCCTATATGCGGGACCTTGAGCAGGAGTGCATGTACCTGGGCATACCGGTCAAGACCCGCCACAATGAGGTTGCACCCAATCAGTTTGAGCTCGCGCCAATATTTGAAGAGACCAACCTGGCGGTGGACCACAACTCCCTGTTGATGGACGTCATGCAAAAAGTGGCCGAGCGCCACGATTTCAAGGTATTGTTTCACGAGAAGCCCTTCAAGGGCGTGAACGGATCGGGCAAGCACAACAACTGGTCCATGGCCACCGATACCGGCATCAACCTTTTGAGCCCGGGCAGGACGCCCATGAGCAACCTGCAGTTCCTCACCTTCTTCATCAACACGATCAAGGCGGTGCACCAATACGAGGCGCTTCTGCGTGCGTCGATCGCATCGGCCAGCAATGACCACAGGCTTGGGGCGAACGAGGCGCCGCCGGCCATCATATCGGTCTTCATCGGCCAGCAACTCACCAAGGTCCTGGCGGAACTTGAGGGCGTATCGTCAGGCAAGCTATCCCCCGAGGAAAAAACCGACCTTAAGCTCAATGTCGTGGGGAAAATTCCTGACGTGCTGCTGGACAACACCGACCGTAACCGTACTTCGCCTTTTGCCTTCACGGGCAACAAGTTTGAGTTCAGGGCAGTGGGTTCGTCGGCCAACTGCGCCAACTCCATGACCACGCTCAACGCCATCGTCGCCAAGCAGCTCCGCGATTTCAAGAACGAGGTGGACGCGCTGATCGACAAGGGCATGAAGAAGGACGACGCCATCTTTAACGTGCTGCGCGAGTACATCAAGCAGTCCCGCGACATCCTTTTTGAGGGTGACGGTTACAGCGATGCTTGGGAAGTCGAGGCGAAAAAACGCGGATTGACCAATTTCAAGACCACGCCCGAAGCCCTGAAGGCCCGTGTTTCAAAACAGGCGCTGGAACTCTTTGGCGAACTCAACATCATGAACCACGTTGAGGTGGAGGCGCGCTACGAGATCGAATTGGAGGAATACACCAAGAAAATCCAGATCGAGGGCCGCGTGCTGGGCGATATCGCCCGTAACCATGTGATCCCGACGGCCATCCGTTACCAGAACACGCTTATCGAGAACGTGCGCGGGTTAAAGGAGATCTTTGGTGCCGAATTCGAGAAGATCGGGAAGGAGCAGATCGTTTTGATCCGCGAGATATCCGAACACATTGCCGCCATCAATACACAGGTCGAGCAGATGACCGAGGCGAGAAAGAACGCCAACGCCCTGACCGATGCACAGGAAATGGCCGAAGCTTACTGCAACGTGGTCAAGCCTTATTTCGAGGTGATCCGCAACCATTGCGACAAGCTCGAGTTGTTGGTGGACGACGAGATCTGGACACTGACCAAATATCGCGAACTGCTGTTCACGAAGTAATCAAAGCCCTGCAATAGCAGGGCTTTTTGTTTGAGGTGAAATAATAATAGCGTAAATTCGTTTTGGTTCAAAATCTTCCCCATGCGCCTGACCCTTGCAATCGTTTTGTTGTTTGCCCTTTCGGCGGAAGCCCAGCAGCAGTTTTCGGTTTATTTCGAATCGAACAAATTTGCGCTTACCCCTGCACAGGATGTCAGGCTGCAGGAATGGATGGCCGGGAGCGGCGCCGCAAAGGTTGTCGCCATCGGCGGCTATACCGATGAGGACGGGACGACAGGTTTCAACGATACGCTGGCGCGCCGGCGGGTGGACCACGTATTTGACAAGATAAAAGGCAGGGTGGCCATCCGCGACGATTTCAAGACCCGCAGTTTTGGCGAACAGCACCAGCAGTCGGCCGATAAATCCAGGAACCGGAAGGTGACCATCCACTATTTGACCCAAGCCGAACTCCCGCGCGAAAACGAGATCCTGGGCATCAGGGATGAACCCCCCGCGCCAAAACCACCGCGCACTTTCCCCTCCAAGATCCGCGTGCCCAATCCCGATGGCACCAAGACCGAATACGAGCTGGATACGCGGTTCATGATGGAACTCGACCAGGCCGAAAAAGGCGAAAAGTTGGCCATCAAAGATTTGAATTTTAGGGTCAATACGTTTGCCATAGTCCCGGAATCGCGTGCGCGCCTTTACGAACTTTTGATCGTCATGCAGCAAAATCCGGCGCTAAAGATCGATATCCAGGGACACCTTTGCTGCATGCCCACCGACCGGTTAAACCTCTCGACGCAGCGCGCCAAGGCAGTCTATAATTTTCTGGTGGCCAACGAGATATCAAAGAGCCGCTTGTCTTTCCAGGGATTTGGAAGCACCAAGCCCATTTACCCCATCCCTGAACAGGACGAGCAACAGCGGGCCGCGAACCGGCGTGTCGAAATCTTTATCGTAGAAAACTGATGCGGAAAATCCTGTCGGCCATCATGCTACTCGCGTTTGTTTGCGCCACGGGACAGCGGCTGGAAGTGTATTTTGAATTTGACCGCGACCACATCACCGAGGACGCGGCCACCCGGATCAACAATTTCGTGACGGCCAATGATGCGGCCGTTTCCAAGATCTATGGCTATTGCGACTGGAAAGGCTCCAATGCCTATAACGATTCGCTTTCCATGCGCCGCGTCGATGCGGTGTACAGGTTCCTGGTTTCCAAAGGGGTGAAGGTGAGGGATGATTACGAGTCGAAAGGCTTCGGAGAGGATTTTGACCAATCGCCCGTGCAATCGGAGAACCGCAAGGTCATCATTGAATTCGAGCGCCCGTCGGCACAACCCGAGACCACGCTTACCGAAGCGATCAGGGGCCTGAAGCCTGGTGACAAGGTCCGGCTGAAGAACATCAATTTCCACAACAATTCGGCGGTCATCAGGACATCGTCGCAGCCAACGCTGTACGAGCTGCTGTGCATCATGGAGGACAACCCGACGCTCAAAATCGAGATCCAGGGGCACATCTGTTGCCAGCTAAGAGAGGACGTTAACGACACCTCCACGGCACGGGCACGCGCCATCTACAATTTCCTGATCCGCAACAAGATCAACCGCAAGCGCCTTTCCTACAAGGGTTTCGGCATCAGCCAGCCCATCCATCCCATTCCCGAGAAGTCCGAGGCCGAAGCGGACGAGAACCGTCGGGTCGAGGTGATGGTGGTGGACCGGTGAGAAAAATTTGAGAATTTGAAAATGCGTCAATTTGAAATGGGGTGCGCCAATGTAGGTCCACCTTCTTGTTCGTGACAATTTTCAAATCTTCAAATCTTCCAATTTTAAAATCTTAAGGATTATCTTTGCGCAAACACAACCAAATGGACAACCAATCCGGGCAACGGTACGCGCAACGGGGTGTTTCGGCATCCAAGGAAGACGTGCATCGCGCCATCGAAAACATTGACAAGGGCCTTTTTCCCAGGGCATTCTGCAAGATCATACCGGACCATCTGACCGGCGATCAGGACTACTGCATCGTCATGCATGCCGATGGAGCAGGGACCAAGTCAGCGCTGGCCTACGCCTATTGGAAAGAAACGGGCGATCTGTCGGTCTGGAAAGGCATTGCACAGGATGCCCTCATCATGAACATCGACGATCTGTTGTGCGTGGGCGCAACCGATCACATACTGCTCTCATCCACCATCGGGCGCAACAAGAACCTGATTCCGGGGGAGGTCATCGCCGCCATCATCACCGGCACGGAAGAACTGATCGCGGAGCTTCGCAGCCATGGGGTCACGATCCATTCTACCGGTGGCGAGACTGCCGATGTAGGGGACCTTGTCCGCACCATCATCGTCGATTCCACAGTTACGGCGAGAATCAAACGCGATAAAGTCATCGACAATGCCAACATCCGCCCCGGCGATGTGATCGTTGGACTGGCGTCTTTTGGGCAGGCGTCTTATGAATCGCAGTACAACGGCGGCATGGGCAGCAACGGGCTTACTTCTGCCAGGCATGATGTATTTGCCAAGGCGATCGCACAAAAATATCCGGAGACGTTCGATCCGGCCGTTCCTGAGGACCTGGTCTATTCGGGGCGGATGAACCTCACCGATCCCGTCCGCGATTCGCCGCTCGACGCAGGCAAACTCGTGCTTTCGCCCACACGGACCTATGCGCCGGTGGTCAAGAAAATACTGGAAAAATATAATCCGCAGGAGATTCACGGGATGGTGCATTGCAGCGGCGGTGCGCAGACCAAAGTCTTGCATTTTGTTGACAATGTACACGTGATCAAGGACAACCTATTTCCCGTCCCGCCACTATTCAGGCTGATCCACGAGCAGTCCGGCACAGCCTGGGCCGAAATGTACAAAGTGTTCAACTGCGGCCATCGCTTGGAATTTTACGTTCCGGAAGAGCTGGCCGCGGGCATCATAAAGATTGCATCCGATTTCAGCGTAGAGGCCAGGATCGTGGGCAGGGTGGAGGCTTCTGAAGGAAAAAAACTGACCATCGAAAGCGAATTCGGGACCTTTATTTATTAGGAGCTGCGCTTTGACCGATTGCCTTAAGGGTTTATCAATGCCCGTTCGGCTAGATCGTCCATTGGCGAGCTGCTATCCGGTAGGAAATATGGAAACATTTAATTTTGACGATCCCATCATCCTTGAGAACGACCGGGTATTGATCCGGCCGCTCCTGCACGAGGATATCCACCACCTCGAGGCATTTGCGCTGGGAGAACCCGGAATCTGGACCTATTCGCTTATTAGCCCTGCGGGAAGCAGGGAGGCGATGGCCGCCTATATCGATTCGGCGGTCGCGGAGCGCGAGAACCATACCGGCTATCCTTTCATCATTTATGACAAACAACTTGGCCGATATGCCGGCAGTACCCGATTTTACGACATCAGCCCCGCCAATGGCTACCTCCAATTGGGCTATACCTGGTATGGTTCCGAATTTTGCGGGACCGGTTTGAATACAAACTGTAAATTGTTGCTGCTGGACCATGCCTTTCAGGTATTGAAGGCGGAGCGCGTGGAATTTAGGGCGCACAACGGCAATGCGCGCAGCATCGCGGCGATGAAGTCCATCGGTTGCACGGTGGAGGGGATCCTGCGCTCGCATCTGCCGGGCCCTGACGGCGCAAGGCGCGATACGATCATATTCAGCATCATCCGGCCCGAATGGAACCGGCTGCGCGAAAAACTATTAAAGAAAATCAATGATGGAAGCATTTCTCAAGAAAGGTATCGATAAGCTCAGGTTTGGGATGAAGCGCGAAGACGTCGCAAAAATTTACGGTTCCCCTGACCGGGAGTTTAGGGATGAGGACAAGAACATCACCTGGGTTTACAACATCCAGAAATGGCGGCTGACGTTCTATGAAGATGAGGATTACCGGCTGGGGTACCTGATATCCGCGAATCCCGAGCTCACGCTTTTTGGCGACAAGGTGATCGGGGGAGACATTGAACAGGTGAAGGCGTTATTGAAGCCTAAAGGATTCGACCGATGGGAGGACGAGGCCATAGACATCACGACGGCACACTTCAATGAAGACCATTGGGTTGTCCTGCAAAGCGAATTCAACGTGGTCACCAAGTTTGAATTGGGCGCCGCCCTGGTGAACGATATGTTCGTGTGGGCCCATTCTTGAAATTATAAAATATTGAATTAAAATAAAAAAGGGGCAATCGCCCCTTTTTTATTTTTTAGCCTCTGGCATCTTTTCCAAAAGTTCAATCTCAAAGATGATGTTGGAATTGGGCGGGATCACATTGCCAGCCCCACGTGCGCCGTAGGCGAGGTTTGCGGGAATGAACGCGACGATCCGGTCACCAATGGCCATCTGTTCCAAAGCTTCGATGAAACCCGGGATCAACCCGTCCTTTTTTCCGGCCGTGAACGCAAAAGGCTGGTAGCCGTTTTGAGCGGCGCGCATCGCGTCGAATTTCCCATACTGCTCATTCACGCCGGCAAAGCTGCTGTCAAACAGGGTTCCGTCTTCAAGATAGCCTGCGTAATGCACAAAAACCTGGGAACCCGGTTCGGGTTTTTTGCCGCCGGAAGCCTTGACGATCTTGTATTCAAGGCCGGTGGCCGATTTGGTGGCGGTTGTCCTGACCTTAGCCAGTTCGTCCACTTTTGCCTTCTTTACCGGTGCGAACTTGGCGTCGTATTCACGCTGTTTCGCGGCAGCTTCTTCGGCCATCTTTTGGCGCTTTTCGGCTTCGGCGGCGGCGATGCGCTTGTCGTCCTCGGCTTTGTTTGCCATGTAATCGC
>SXQR01000018.1 GCA_005792865.1 Flavobacterium sp.
GGTTCATGCCCAAGGTGGTCATCTGTCTGGTCAACGGGTGGGCGGCCGGCGGCGGGCACAGCCTGCATGTGGTCTGCGACCTCACGCTGGCCAGTCGCGAGCATGCCCGTTTCAAGCAGACCGATGCCGATGTGACCAGTTTTGACGGCGGATACGGTTCGGCGTACCTGGCCAAGATGGTGGGACAGAAAAAGGCACGCGAGATTTTCTTCCTGGGCAGGAATTATTCGGCACAGGAAGCTTTTGAGATGGGCATGGTCAACGCCGTGGTACCGCACGCCGAGCTTGAAGATACCGCCTATGAGTGGGCGCAGGAAATCTTGGCCAAGTCCCCCACGTCCATCAAGATGCTCAAATTTGCCATGAACCTGACCGATGACGGCATGGTGGGCCAACAGGTATTTGCCGGCGAAGCCACCAGGCTGGCCTACATGACCGACGAAGCCAAAGAGGGCCGTGACGCTTTCCTGCAAAAGCGCAAACCTGAATTCGCGAAGAAATGGATACCATAAACCGCCCCGTATTTACCAATGAGTTGATCGGGACGCAGGACCTCCCGCGTTTTGAGGCCGTGGCCTTTACGCCGCTGCACCGGGATTACTGGAAAGTGACTGCAATCGGTACGGGTATGTTTTTCATTGTGGTGGCCGTCGCGCTGGGGTTTATGCAATACTTCAACAGCGACCTTGCGGCGTACGCGATCTGGCTTTGGGCTGCGTATGCGCTCGTGGTTTGCGCAACGGTGTTATTTCTGCGGATCGCCTTTATGAGAAAGGGCTACGCTTTCCGTGAACACGACGTGCTGTTTACCTCCGGGGTCATCTCGCACACCACGACCGTAATCCCGTATAATCGGATACAGCATGTCGCCCTGCATGAGGGGTTCCTGTCGCGGCAATTTAATCTGGCCGAAATCCAGGTTTTCACCGCCGGCGGCAGCGGGAGCGAACTGGAAATCCCGGGCATTCCCAAGGACCTCGCCGAAAATATCAAGCAATTGCTCATGGGCAAGATCCAAACCGCATTATGACGGAGGATTTTTCAAAACCGCGTCGGCAATCGCCAGTTGGCGTGATCGTGATGTTTTTTGACACGATACGGCAATTCGTCCGCGCCCTCCTTCCCGTCCTGCTGATCTGGATCTTCAAAATAGATTCGACCAACAAGATATTCCTTGCCCTTGGCATTGGTGTGTTTTTCCTGGCCATATCGGTCATCGCTTATCTGCGGTACCGCAATTTTACTTTCTGGCTCGATGAGGATGCCGACGAATTCGTGGTCAGCGAAGGTGTTTTCAACAAGACCCGGACGGCCATCCGCCTTGGAAAAATCCAGCAGGTCAACATCAACCAGTCCCTGATCCAGCGGATCGTGGGCGTTTATGCGGTTGAGGTCGATTCTGCGGGGAGCAGCAAGAACGAAGGCTCCATCAAGGCCGTATCGCATCCCCTCGCCATCGCGCTCAAGACCCGGCTGATGGACAACCGCAAAGCCAGCGGACCCGAAAATCGCCCGGCGGCGGAGGCATCGGTCGTGGAGGCACCGCTTATCAAAATCGGGTTGCCGAGCCTGCTAAAGGTAGGCTTCACCTCCAATTACGTGCGGACCATCGGGCTTATGCTGGCCTTTTTCGTGACGATGTACGACAATTTCCGGCAGATCGGGGAATCGGCGGTGGACGAAGAGACCATCGGATCGGTCAAAAACCTTGTCGTCCAGTCGGCGGCGATCATCATCGGCGTGCTTTTCCTTTCGGTCATCGTCATCAATGTCGTGCGGATCCTTGTCCAATTCTTCAATTTTACCATCGCCAGGCAGCAAGGATCGTTGCTGCTTTCATTCGGGCTCGTGAGCACCCGGAGCACGATCCTCAAACCCGAAAAGGTGCAAATCACGGCCGTTACGCAAAACTACTTCCAAAAGAAGCTCGACGTCACCGAAATCAGGATCCGTCAGGCCTCGCAAGGCCAGCAGGAACACGGCAAGAAACGCCAGATCGTCGAAATCCCGGGTTGCGATTCCAATGAAAAAGACAAAATACTCGCGCTTTTGTACGGCGCCGTGCCGGAATCGGGGCTGGCGCTCCGCCCCAATTTTCGCAAGCTGGTCTTTGCCATTTTCCTTTGGATTTTGCTACCTGTTTTGGCTTTTTGGATCATGGCCGAGAGGATTCCCGAGTTGCGTGATTTTGCGCTGGCGGTTCCCGTCTATGCCGCGTTCATGGGCCTGATTGCCTATTTTTCATTCCGCAATTACCGGCTTTTCATTTCCGACGGGCACATCGTCAAGCAGTCCGGCGCCTGGGACGTAACGCGCGAGATCATTCAGCCAGCGAAGATCCAGTCCATTTCGGTTTCGCAGCTTTTTTGGCACAGGGGCATCGGGGTCGCTTCGCTCACTTTGCGCACTGCCGGGGGCGACCTGTCGTTCAGCCTGGGCAGGGAAACCGATATCCGGGCTCACGTGAACCGTTGGCTCTTTGAGATCGAAGGCGGAAACCGCGATTGGGGATAGCCCGCCGTGTCGAAGTATTTACTATTTTTATACACCAAACAAAATACGATGAGGCATTGGATCGAGGCCGCGAGGCTGCGCACGTTACCGCTTTCGGTTTCGGGAATATTGGTAGGCAGCGTTTATGCGCTTGCAAACCCCACCCGCGATGTGCTGACCCCGACACAGGTGTTCAACTGGCGGATTTTCGGCTTCGCGATCCTTACGACGCTCGGGTTGCAGATCCTATCCAATTTTGCCAATGACTACGGCGACGGCATCCGCGGGACCGACAATGAAGACAGGATCGGGCCGCGAAGGGCGATCCAGAGCGGCGTCATCTCGCCACAGGCCATGAAGCGCGCCATGATCCTCACAGCTGTGCTGACCCTGCTTTCGGCATCGTTGCTGATTTATTTTGCCTTCCACGACACCAATCCGGTGTATTCTATATTTTTCTTTGTCCTCGGACTTTTGGCCATCGCATCGGCCATCCGGTACACGGTCGGCAATACGGCCTATGGATATCACGGTTATGGCGACATGTTCGTGTTCGTGTTCTTCGGGCTCGTCTCCACACTGGGGGTCAATTTCCTCCATTCCAAACAGGTGGACTTCCAATTGATCCTGCCAGCCGCCGCGATTGGCCTTCTCAGTGCCGGTGTCCTGAACCTGAACAACATGAGGGACGAGGAATCAGACCGGAAGGCCGGAAAGAACACGCTCGTCGTGAAGATGGGAGGCAAGGCCGCGCGGAAGTACCATTATTTCCTGGTGATATCGGCGATGGTGCTCATGCTGGTCTTTGCCGTGATCTACAACGGGACGGGATTCAATTTTGACCAATACATTTTCCTGGTGGCCTATTTTCCGCTGGCGGGGCATCTGCTTCGCGTGTCCAGGATCACCGACCCAAGGCAATTCGACCCCGAGCTCAAACGGCTCGCGATCGCCACATTCCTTTTATCGGTCCTGATGTCGCTGGCGCTGATTTTCCTTTTGTCCGACGTAATCGTAAACAATTCATAATGAAAATAACCTATTACGGGCATGCCTCCCTGGGCATCGAGGTTGCCGGAAAGCATATCCTTGTGGATCCGTTCATTTCTGCGAATCCCGCCGCCGCGCAAATTGACATCAATACGCTCAACGCCGATTACATCCTGGTCA
>SXQR01000244.1 GCA_005792865.1 Flavobacterium sp.
CGTCTCCCAAAATGTCCGAGAGGACTGCCCAACGGCCGGTCTTTGAATCTGAAATCAATCCCATCGCGATGCCCGATACCGGCTTGGTCATCTGGATACCCGCGTCCATAAGGGCGAGCGTTCCGGCACAGACCGTGGCCATCGAGGATGATCCGTTTGATTCCAGTACCTCCGAAACCACACGGATCGTGTAGGGATTCTCGGCCGGGATCATATTTTTGAGCGCGCGTTGCGCCAGGTTTCCGTGCCCGACCTCGCGGCGTGAGGTTCCGCGCAATGGCTTGGCCTCTCCGGTCGAGAATGGGGGGAAATTGTAATGCAGGTAGAATGTTTCTTCACCTTGTTCCGACGGCGAATCGATCTGGTTCGCCTCGCGTGAAGTTCCCAGCGTTACCGTAGCCAATGCCTGGGTTTCCCCGCGTGTGAATACGGCCGAACCGTGAACGCGCGGCAGGTAGTCCACCTCGCACCAGATAGGGCGGATGTCGGTGGTCTTGCGCCCGTCGAGCCTGACGCCAAGGTCCAGGATGACGTTGCGGACGGCTTCTTTTTGCGACTTGTAAAGGTAGCGGCTGATCAGGTCGGCGTTTTCGAGCAGTTCCTCATCGGTAAAGGCGGCTTTCACCTCATCCTTGATCTCGCTGAATTTTTCCGAACGCTCCTGTTTTGCCGATGCGGACTTGGCCACGTCGTAGAACTTGTCATATGAAAGTTCAAAAACCTTCGCCTTGATGTCCTCGTCCTGGCGGTCCATGTCGTATTCGCGAAGTTCCTTCTTTCCGGCTGCAGCCTGCAGGCTCTCCTGCGCGGCAATCTGCTTCTTGATGGCCTCGTGTGCAAACTTGATGGCCTCGACCATGTCTTTTTCGGAAATCTCGCGCATCTCGCCCTCGACCATTGCGATCGAATCCTTTGACGCGCCGATCATCATGTCGATATCGGAAGTCGCAAGTTGTTCGCGGCTGGGGTTGATGACGAACTGACCGTCGATGCGGCCCACGCGAACTTCGGAGATCAGCGTTTCAAACGGAATGTCTGACAAGGCCAGAGCCGATGATGCGGCAAGCCCGGCCAATGAATCTGGCATGACGTTCTCGTCGTGTGACATGAGTTGGATCATTACCTGCGTCTCTGCGTGGTAATCATCGGGGAAAAGCGGGCGCAACACGCGGTCCACGATCCTCATCGTGAGGATCTCGGCATCGCTCGGGCGCGCTTCCCTTTTGAAGAATCCGCCGGGGAAACGTCCCGCTGCGGCAAATTTCTCGCGGTAATATACAGTGAGGGGTAAGAAATCAATGCCGGGTGCCGCTTTACGCGCCGAAACCACGGTGGCGAGCAACATGCAGTCGCCCATCCTCACTACCACAGAGCCGTCGGCCTGCTTGGCGAGCTTTCCGGTCTCGATCGAGATGCTTCGTCCATCTCCCAGATCGATAACCTCCTTCTTTACATTTGGAATCATAAATCCTTATTCTTGATTAAACAATGGGTGGTTGTTGTGTTGTTGTTGTAGTCGTAGTTGTACCCAATGAAAAACCAAACTTTTTCTGCAAAATATGTAAAACAAAAAGAGGCGCGTCGGCACCTCTTTAGCATTGATTATTTCCTGATATTCAATTCTTTGATGATTTCACGATACCTGTTGATCTCAGTCTTTTTCAGGTAGTCGAGCAAAGAGCGCCTTTTTCCTACCAGCTTCACGAGCGAACGCTCCGTATTGAAGTCGTGGCGGTTTTTTTTGAGGTGCTCCGTCAAATGGTTGATACGGTGCGTGAACAGCGCGATCTGGCCCTCAGCCGATCCAGTGTTGGTGGCAGAACCGCCGTGCTTGGCGAAAATCTCCTGCTTTACTTCTTTAGTCAAGTACATGCCAATATTATTTAAATGATTTTTATGTAGCATCCGGTTTTCGGATACGGGCGCAAAGATACGGTTATTTTTGAAAGGTGCAAGCGCCCGGAGAATTTACTCGGCTGCAGAGAAGAGTTTGGCCACTTCGGCATTGACGTACTCCAGGAAACGCTCATCGGCTTCGCTGAAGGCATCGATCACATCCGAATCAATGTCGATCTGCCCGATGTTCTTTCCATTGACAAACATCGGCACCACGATTTCAGACTTGACCGATACGCTGCAGGCAATATAGTTGTCCTGCGCACTCACGTCCGGGACCACGAAGTTTTGGTTGGAGACCGCGACCTGCCCGCAGATGCCTTTTCCAAACGGGATGACGGTATGGTCGGTCGCCTCGCCCACATACGGCCCGAGCACGAGTTCCTCCTTGTCCCCGTTGCGGAAATAAAATCCCACCCAGTCATAATAATCAATGTTATCGTGCAAAAGGTGGCAGATTTTCTGCAATTTCTCGTCCCTGAGCGAGTTGACATTGGTTACGATGTCGTTCACTTTGGGCTTGAGTTCTTCAAAGGTCATGGGTACGATTTTTTACAAAAGTACTTCAATAACGCACCATAAAATTATATAGCTTTGTTAAAAAAGAACCGTGAAGCTGTTCAAGGCCTACAGACCTTTCCTGATTTTCCTGGCGAAATTCTTTGGCACTTACGCGGTCCTGACGGTGGCCTATACCCTGTACTTGCGGCCGTATGAATTTCGTGGAAAGCCTGATCCCGTCACCATGGCCGTGGCCAACCAGTCCCGCGTAGCGATTGGATGGCTCGGCGCAAATTCGCAGGTAATCCCCGAATTTGAAAAGCCATGGGTACGCCTTACCTACAACAATAAATATGTCGCCCGCATCATTGAAGGCTGCAACGCTGTCAGTGTCATGATCCTGTTCGCCTCCGTTGTGGTGGCTTTTGCCGGCAAATGGCTGGCCACGGTAATTTTCATCTTTGTGGGCAGCGCCGTGATCCATTTCCTGAACATCATCCGGATTGCCCTGCTGTGCGCCGCGCTTTTCCATTGGCCTAGCCAGGAACACCTGCTGCACGGCGTTGTTTTTCCGCTGACCATCTACGGGGTTGTTTTCCTGCTGTGGGTTTTATGGGTTAACCGATACTCCAATCATGCCCGTTCCCGCTAAATACCGGCAGGCACTGTTGCCCGTGATCGCCATGGTTGCTGCACTGGCGCTCGTGCGGTATTTTGAATGGTTGTTTTACGATCCCTTCCGGCTTTATTTCGCCAGGGACTTTTACAACGTCCCGATTCCGGAATTCGAGGGCATGCGGCTCCTGGCAAATCTCTTTCTCAGGTACTGGATCAATGCCGCCATTTCACTGGCCATCCTGCACGCCCTGTTCAGTTCCCGTCCCCAATTGGTCTTTGCCGGCGTTTTGTACCTCGCGTTCTTTATCGTGCTTAGCCTTGCTTTTTTTGCCCTTGTCCAATATGCGCCCGAACAAAAAATGGCCATATTCTATATCCGCAGGTTCCTGATCCAGCCGTTGCTGCTGTTGCTTTTCATACCGGCGTTCATTTACCAGAACCGCTTTGCCCGATGAAGATCAGGAAACATTCAGGGGAGCTCGCGCAATTTGATGCCCGGAAGTTGAGGTTGTCGATGTTGCGTTCCGGTGCCGACAAAGCCCTTATCGACAATATCGTCACGGAGGTCAATGCCCAGCTCTATCCCAACATGACCACGAAGCAGATCTACAAGATCGCTTTCAAAATGCTCCGGGAAAAATCGGCGGCATCGGCGGCGCGGTACAATCTTCGCGAAGCCATAAGGCTGCTGGGCCCGGCAGGATTCTATTTTGAAAAATATATCGCCAGGATTTTTGCCGATCACGGATTCGACACCCGCACAAACCTCATCTTGCAGGGCCGGTGCGTCACGCACGAGATCGATGTGGCGATGCGAATGGAAGGATCGGTCGGGATCGTGGAATGCAAGTTCCACTCGGGCCGTGAAACCGCATCAGATGTGAAGGTGCCGATGTACATCCTATCGCGCTTCAACGACCTCAAGGGCATCGTGCACCGCATTTTTACCGACGGCGACATCATCGGCTCGTGTACCATTGTCAACAACAACCGCTTCACTGCCGACGCCGTGGCCTTTGCCCGATGCAGTGGCCTTGAACTGGTGAGCTGGGATTATCCTCCGGGAAAGAGCCTTAAAGACCTCAATGACGGCCGGAACCTTTATCCCGTCACCGCCATGACGACGCTTACGATGGACGAGAAAGAGTTCCTCCTAAAAAATGATATCGTCCTGGCGCGGGAACTTCACGGGAACCAGCAATTCCTTGAAACGCTGGGCATTTCGCTCGCGCGCATCGGCACGATCATGAACGAGGCATCCGCACTCAAACACGGCACAAGATGAATATAACTTTTCTGGGTGCGGCAGGCACCGTCACGGGTTCACTCACGCTGGTTGAAACGCGCCATGTGCGACTTTTGGTAGATTGCGGGATGTTCCAGGGCCTCAAGGAGCTCCGGTTGCGCAACAGGGAACCTTTCGGTTTTGACCCTGCAAGCCTTGACTGCGTCCTGCTCACGCACGGCCACCTGGACCATTGCGGGTTGTTGCCGAAATTGGTGGCAGAAGGATTTCGCGGCGAAATTTATTGCTCCGCGCCCACAAAGGAAGTCGTGAAACTCATTCTCGAGGACAGCGCCAGGATCCAGGAAGAAGAAGCCGAAATGGCCAACCGCGGACACTATTCCAAACACAGCCTGGCGCTTCCGCTTTATACGCTCGAGGATGCGCGGCGGGTCTTCCCGATGTTGCGGACGGTGGAGCCCGGTATCGAGGCGGGTATTGGAAAAGACGCCTCGGCTGTTTTTACAAATTCAGGGCACATCATCGGGGCCTGTAGCATTTTGCTCCGGGCCGACGGGAAATCAGTGGTTTTCTCGGGTGACATCGGGCAGGATGACGATGCACTGATGCTTCCCCTGCAACTTCCCCCCGCCGCCGATGCCGTCATCATGGAAAGTACCTACGGCGACCGTTTGCACCCTACCGAAGACCCTGCGGTGATGCTTGAAGCGGCAGTGGGCAATGCACTGCGCGCCGGCGGGACGGTGATCATTCCCGGATTTGCTGTCGGGCGGGCCCAAACGCTGATGTACCTGCTCTGGAAAATGAGGAGGGAAGACCGGTTGCCTGATGTGCCATTCATCCTGGATACGCCCATGGGTGCCGACATGCTCGGGATCATGCAGAACCATCGGAAATGGCATAAATTGACCCCCGAAGAGTTTGAGGGAATGTGCGCGCTTTTCACTTCGAACATCGCCTATTCGGCTACCATCGACACCATTTATGACAAGCGCCCCAAGGTTGTGATCGCGGCGAGCGGCATGATTACCGGCGGACGCGTTTTGTCCTACCTGGAACATTACATTGGCAATCCAAAGACCTGCGTGGTCATCATCGGTTTCCAGGCCGAAGGCACTCGTGGCAGGCAACTGCTCGAAGGCGAAACACACATCAAGATCCGCGGCAAGATGTATCCCGTCCAGGCAAATGTCGTCCAGGTGGAGGGGTTGTCGGCGCACGGCGATCAAAACGATTTGCTGAATTGGCTTTCCAAAATCAATGTTCCCGGAAAGCGGGTGCGGCTGGTGCACGGAGAGCCGCAGGCATCGGCTTCACTGGCTGCGAAAATTGTGGACCGGTTTGGCCATGACGTTATGGCGGCCGATGAAGGGAGTGTGCTAAACCTTTGATTTTAAGATTAATTTTTGAATTGCCACATGGTTTTTATATAAATTTGTAGCATGAAAATGCAAAAGTTCACATCGGTGTTGCTGGCCTGCCTCATAATGGTGTGCAGCAGCGGTTTTGCATTCAATGTCCATTATTGCGGCGAAAATATCGCATCGGTATCCATTGGCGCCCAGCCTGAAGAAGATTGTATCGAGCCCATCCAGCAAAAGGCATGCTGTGCAAAAGCGGCAAAGGACCATCAATCCTGCTGCAGCGACAAGGTGGTCGACATGCAGGACCAGCCGGATGTGATCGTCAAAACCATTGCCTTCGATCTTGACGCCACCTTTTTACCGCCCGCGAAATCCGTGGCGATTCACGGACCACAGGAATTTCCGTCGGTCGAGAAACAGCGCACGTATCGATATGCACCGCATGCGCCGCCGCTTTTCAAACTCTACAAGCAACTCATTTACTACGCCTGATTCATTGTTTTTCTCTGTAAAGCAGTTTAAAAACAATAAATCATTCTATGCATAAAACAATCATGGCATTGATGCTTTTGGCATCCGTGTCAATATCAGCACAGGATACGCTTCAGGAAATCAAGGTCAAGACCAATTCCAAAAGTATCCGCAAATCCTACTCGGTGACGGCGAACACTGCCACCATGACCAGCAAGGAACTGTTGAAGGCCGCGTGCTGCAACCTTGCCGAAAGTTTCGAGACCAACCCTTCCATTGACGTCAATTTTTCGGACGCGCTCACGGGCACCCGCCAGATCCGTATGCTGGGGCTTACGAGCCCGTACCTGATGATCACCGAGGAGAACATTCCGTCGGTTCGCGGCGCTTCCCAGGCATATGGCCTCTCATTCACGCCCGGCACGTGGGGCGAAAGCATCCAGGTGAC
>SXQR01000245.1 GCA_005792865.1 Flavobacterium sp.
CCTGCAGGACGCGGATGATGGAAGTCGAACGCTTTACCGAAAGGTCCCAGTTGTCCAGAAGGACACCATTGGATTTGTAGGGAACGTTATCGGTGTGGCCCTCGACCATGCACTCGAAATCAGGTTTGCTCTTGATGACCATGGCCACCTTGCCCAAAACCGTCTTAGCGTTTTCGTTGACCATGTAACTTCCGCTCTTGAAAAGCAGTTTGTCCGAAATCGAGATGAACACCACGCCTTTTTCAACATTGACCTGGATGTCCGGATCGTTGATTCCCACAGCCGACTTCATGCTGGAAACCAGTGCCAGGGTAACACTGTCCTTGCGGGTGATCGCGTCCTGCAAGCGGGTAATCTTCAAATCCTTTTCCTTCATGCTCTCGAGCGCCTTCTCGATATTCTCGGCACCTTTGGCAGTAAGGGTGGTCATGTTACCCATATTGTTGATCAGGTCCTGGTTGTTCTTCTTCAGGTAGTCGATCTGGTTGGTGAGCTGGTCTTTCTCGGACAGACAGGTATTGAGCTTGACTGTCGCGGTGTTGAGCAGATCCTGGATCTCCTTGTTTTTCGCTTCGCATTCCGCGAGTTTTTTCTTTGTTCCGCAGGAGGCCGATAACATCGCGACCGCCGAAAGTGCAATTAGGACTTTTTTCATAGTTCTTGGTTTTTGACTTACAAATTTAACATTTTAAAGTCGGGCTACGCTGAACTGAATTTTTAAACTATTGTTAAAAGGTGCCAAATTGCCGCCGTTTCCGGATAAAATACTGCCATGCAATCGACTGCACGCCGAAATATTTTTTTGTAATCCTGAGCGGCCTTCTGTCAAAGAAGATGAACATCCTTTTATAGAATGCAAAATGGGCACGGATTACGGCACCCGTATGCGCCGGGCCTGCACCCGCGAGAAAGCGTAAACCGGCGATACCGTCGAGCACGAGTCGCGCCAGCAATATCGGCAGCAGGTCGGCCTGGGGCACGTTCTTGACCAACATGAACAGCGAATTCCTGAAATTGAGGTAAGTTTTATGCGGATTCGCCGCGTCCAGTGTCGCGCCGCCAACGTGGTAAACGGTCGATGCGCCGCAGTATCGCGTGCGGAGGTTCAAATGGGCGGCTCGCCAGCACAGATCGATCTCTTCCATGTGGGCAAAGAAATCGGCATCAAAGCCGCGCAACTCGCGAAAGACTTCCTTGCGGATGAACAGGCACGCGCCCGACGCCCAGAAAATATCGGCAATATCGTCATACTGCCCTATATCGGTCTCGATGGTTTCAAAGATGCGGCCCCTGCAATATGGATAGCCAAAGCGGTCAAGGAACCCGCCGCCGGCCCCGGCATACTCAAATTCGTCGCGCTTTTTGTACGACTTGATCTTGGGCTGCACGATGGCGGTTGAAGGCTCTTGTTCAAACAGTTCCAGCACGGGCGCCAGCCAGTCCGGCGTCACCTCCACATCCGAGTTGAGCAGGACATAGATTTCTTCCTCGACAAACCGCAGCGCTTCGTTGTAGCCTTTCGCGAACCCGAAATTCGAGACGTTGCGGATCACGGTCACCATCGGGAAATGCACGCGCAGGAGTTCCACCGACAGGTCATCGGAACTGTTATCGGCCACATAAACCGTCGCCTCGGGCGAATATTTGACCACCGTGGGTAGGAATTGCTCGAGCAGTTTTTGCCCGTTCCAGTTCAATATGACAACGGCGGCCTTTTTCATGGTTGCAGCGAAACCGAACCCGCGCGGTAGGCAGGAAGTTCGGGCATGAAATCATATCGTGCGTTGCCGTAGTCCACGGCGCAACAGTAATGCGAAAGCCCATTGGTGACCATGAGGTAGCGGGCGCCGGCCGTCATGTTGTACCGTGCCGCCTGGTCAAAAGTCGCCTGGGTGATCTGGACATGGGGCGCCTTGCATTCCACCAGGATATCGATGGTGCCTAGCGTTGAATATACCACAATATCAAATCGCCGGGGCATTTTGTTGACCCGGATCGTTTTCTCGACATTGATCAGCGACAGGGGATAGCCCAGGACATTCTGCAGGTAATGCACCGCGTGCTGGCGCACCCACTCCTCGGGTGTCAGGATCACGAATTTTTTCCGGATGCGGTCAAATATGGCGGTCTTATTTTCGCTACTTTTGAAGCGGAAGTCACCTGTAGGGAAGTTGAGACGCTGCATGCCGCAAATATATTGTTTTGCCCACGTCCCAAAAGGGGTTCCCGCCATAAGTTATCAAAAATACCACCCGATTTTTCAATAATCATTTGGAAGAAGCTGCAAGAATCGTCAACGACATCAAATCAGGAAAAATCCACCCGATCTATTTCCTGATGGGGGAGGAACCGTACTTCATCGACCGGTTGTCCGAATACCTGGAGAGCAATCTTTTATCAGAAGAAGAGCGGGGCTTCAACCAGACTGTCTTTTACGGAAGGGACGTGTCGGTGGAGGACATTGTGGGCGCTGCCAAACGCTACCCTATGATGGCCGAGCGCCAGGTGGTGGTGGTTCGCGAGGCGCAGGACCTCTCGCGTACGATTGACAAGCTCGAATCATATGCGGCCAGCCCGACGCCTACCACGGTACTGGTTTTCTGCTATAAATACAAAACGCTCGACAAGCGGCGCAAGCTCATCAAGAACCTGGAAAAGACGGGGCTGGTGTTTGAGAGCAAGAAGCTCTATGAAAACCAGGTTGGGGATTGGATCAAGCGCGTGTTGTCAGGTAAGAATTACAATATTGAACCCAAGGCCGCGGCCATGCTGGTGGAATTTCTTGGTACCGACCTCGGGCGCATCGCCAAGGAACTGGAAAAGCTGCAGATCCTCCTGCCGGCGGGCAACACCATCAGCGCCAAACACATTGAAGACAACATCGGTTTCAGCAAGGACTTCAATAATTTTGAGTTGACAAAGGCCATCGGCAGCCGCGACGAGTTCAGGGCCTACCAGATCATCCAATATTTTACCGACAACCCAAAAGACAATCCCATCGTGGTCACCACGAGCATGGTCTTTCGGTATTTTGTCCAACTGCTGCAATACCACGGGCTCAAAGACCGCAGCCCCAAAAACGTGGCATCGGCGCTGGGAATCCGTCCGACTTTTGTACCCGAATATACCGCCGCGCTGCGGCATTATCCCATGAAGAAAGTCAGCGGAATCGTCGCGGCCCTTCGCGAAATGGACGCGCGGAGCAAGGGCGTGGGGGCGAACCTCGGGCAGGGCGACCTGCTCAAGGAAATGTTGGTGCGGATTTTCGCATGATGGAATTGTGTAAAGAGTTTTGTTAATCATGTAAGCCATAGTGTCCGGGCCATGCCTAACTTTACAATATTAATCTGAGAAACCTCATCAAGAAGAACATTATGCATGCATGATTTTCATGATTTGATTGGTTACTTGGTTAGTTAGGAAGGGGCAGCCTTTATTGGTTGGCCCTTTCTTATTTTTACGGTAAATTAGCACCATGAAAAATTTTGCCCTTTTCCTCGTATTTCTAGTGGCGGCCTGTACCACCGCGCAAAAACCCAATTCAAAAAACACCTCCGCCATGCAGACGCTACACCAGCTATCGGCGACCGACATCAACGGCCGTCCCTTTGATTTCAGTTCGCTCAAAGGCAAGAAAGTCATTATTGTCAATACCGCATCCGAATGCGGCCTTACGCCTCAATATGAGCAACTTCAGCAACTTCATCTCAAGTATGGTGAGAAAGTGACGGTGATTGGTTTTCCCTCCAACGACTTTGCCGGCCAGGAGCCGGGCAGCGAGCAGGAAATCGCGCAGTTTTGTTCAAAAAACTACGGCGTGACATTTCCATTGATGTCCAAAGTCACCGTGAAAGGGGAGGGGATGCACCCGGTTTATGAGTTCCTGACCCAAAAATCGAAGAACGGCCTCCAGGATTCCGAGGTGAGCTGGAATTTCCAGAAATACCTGGTTGACGAGCAGGGCAAACTGGTCAAGGTCGTTTCGCCGCGCACACTGCCGGACGATGCTGAGATCATGTCGTGGATCAAGGGCTGACGGGCAGCACTTTCAGTCCAGGATCTTCTGCATGAAGCAGAGGTCCAGCCATTTCCCGAATTTATAGGCCGATTCCCTGATGAGGCCGCACTCGCGGAACCCGTGCCTTTTGTGGAATTCGATGCTGGAGGTGTTGTCTGCGTCAATTCCGCCGATCATGACATGGCGCCCGTCGCCGACGGCCCGATCAATGAGATATTCCATGAGCAGCGACCCCAGTCCTTTTCCCTGAAAACTTTTTTCGACATAGACCGAATGTTCGACCGTGCTTTTGTATGCCGCGCGTTCCCTAAACGTGCCGTAAGCCCCAAAGCCGGCCACGATCCCGTCGAGGTCGGCGACGATCACGGGAAAGCCCTTTTTCAACTTGTCGTGGTACCAGGAAAGCTGCGTTTCAAGATTTCGGGGCAAATATTCGTAAATGGACGTGCTGTTGAGGATTTCATGGTTCACGATATCCAGGATGGCAGGGAC
>SXQR01000246.1 GCA_005792865.1 Flavobacterium sp.
GCCCCTCGCCCACGGCCCTGAAACTGATGATGACCCTCTGCTGGCCTTGTTCGAGATTGCTGCGGTCGGGGTCTTCCACGATCGAGGGGTTGAAGAATGCCGCCGATTCAATCGAATATTCATGCGTAAAATAGGCGCCGATCAAGAGCCGCGTGAATTCGTCGAGTTCATCGGGCACGAACCCGGCTTTTTCGATAAAGGGCTTCACCCTTTCACAGTGCCGGTGCAGTTTCCTCGTAATGTTCCGATGCCGTTTGGAAAAATCCTGCAGCAGTGGCGATATCACCGCGAAAACCTGCTCCCGGGGCATATTGGCCACCTTCCTGATCAGTTCTATGGCCCGCTCTTCACCACTGAAGAAGAAACGTGCGATGACCCGGCCGGAATCGGGGTGCACTTTGACCGGCTTGCGTTGGATATGGAGTCTCATGTGCGCTTTTGACTCAATTTAGGGATTTTTTCATCGCCGGGCAATCTTTTTTTGAAAGCGTCCCTGCGGCGTGTCGATCTGCAGGATATACAGCCCTTGCTGCAGATGGTGCAGGTCGATCTGTGCCGATGTGGTTCCCGAATGCACGAGCCTGCCGTCGGAGGCAAATATCCTAAACGGCGATGAATCTATTCCTGAAACGTGCACGACGCCCGAAGTCGGGTTCGGGTAAACAAACCATTGCGGCGCCGCGCCTTCAGGCGTTTGGAGCGAGATCGGGGTTGCGTGAAGCGCCATGTTGTTGAAGGTCACACGGTTGCCGTCATCGGCCTGCATGTCGGTACCGATAAAACGCACGCGCACTGCAAATTCCGGATTTCCGTCAACGTTCTCAATGTTTGCGAAATCGGCTTGGTGTACCGTGTAATCGGGTCCGAGCGGAAGTGAATTCTCAAGAATTTCCCATTCTCCGGCGGCCTGCGTCCGGTATTCAATGACGACCGCATCGGCTGCCCCCTCGTCCATCACCGCGAACGAAAAGCGAGGATCCTCAAACCCGGACATCGGCATTTCAAATACCATGGCGTTTTCGGCCCCATTTGATGCAAACGGCTGGCGCACCTGAATGCCCTTGACTTCGGCCGCCGCAAACGCAAGCCCCTGGTTGGCCGAGGCGATATAGTTGAGGCTTGTGGGACTGTTGCGGCGCTCCATCGAGGCTTTCCTCCAATTGGGATGCGAGACGTTGAAAGGATACCCCGCCAGGCTCGACTCAAAGTTGAGCATGGCCGGCGTGGCTACCAGCGCATAGGTACTGGCGATGGACTCCAACGGGACATCATTGGGCAAAGCAGCGTCGAATGTCCAGTAATACAGCGGCTGTTCGGCCTGGGGTGCGGGATCGGGAATGAAGACCGCGGTAGCCGAAAAATCGCCCGATGGCACGTAGGTGATTTCCTGGTCACCGCCGGAAACACTGCCTTCCCAATGACTAAAGACGTAGCCGGGCCTTGCCACTGCCTTCAGGGTAACCGGAATTTCCTTAAAATATATCCCGTTCCAGGGATAGGGATTGGCCGTGATCCCGGGCGTCGTGGGCAGGATGTCGATAGTGTTGATATGGACATAGCCATGTGCGGGATCGCTTACGTCAAGAGTTGCCGTCACATCGCTTTCGATCTCAAATTTCCCGCGGATGTGCTCGCGTTGGAAAGCCGGACGCTGCTGGGCATACAGGTGGATGTTGTCGATGTGGATGTTCCACCAAACGTATTCAACGGCCTTCCATCGGTCAATGTGGTCCAGGATTTCCGGCTGGAGCGTATTTTTCATCTGCGTGGACATTGCCACCACACGTTCGGGAAGGAAACTCGTATTGAGCAGATCGGCAAACCGGTTGATGAAATTGGTGCGGAACCCGTCATTTTCCAAAAGGCTGCGGAGCACCAACGTCGATTCGGGCGGGTTGGGATAGCTTGGGCCGTCAGGCGCGGTGGCGAAAGCAAGCGTGTTGTGGCTGTTGGTGTTCACTGTAAGCCCGAAGGCCGAATCGACATCCTTCATCGCAGTCCGCCAGCGGCCGTCGTGCGCCTTGGGACCGTTGGGCTGGTAAGACGCGGTGCGCTTGCGCCAGAATAAGGTATTCCAGCCGGGCCAGTCGGCGTTGGAGAGGTAAATATTGGTGATGTAATAATCGCGGAAATCGTCCGGGTCAAGTTGGGTCGCGATATAGTCGAAATTGTCCTGGGTCGATAGCGGATTGGCTTCCATGAAAGCAGCCATGGCCGCGTAGTGGTAGGCATCGCCCTCCTCTGCCGTCAGGTCGTTCTCCAGGAGGTCGAGTTCGCCGTCGGGGATCCCGTAAACATTGTCAAAATAGAAGCGGTCATAGCGTTCACGAAGGTTCAATATGCCCCAGTACTCGCCGTTGAGAAGCGCAATCGACGGCCGGTATGCCTGCGTTTCCAGGATGTCGGATACGAGCGATTGTGCCAGTGCGTCGCGGTACATGGTCCGCCTGAAATCATTGCCGGAATTGCGCAGGAGCAGACGTTTGAAAGTGGAAGTCGCGACATCCTCGAAAAAATGATGCTGGAAGTGGGAGGCGCCAAATTCCTCACGGGCAATGAGCTGAAAGGATTTGCTCGGCCAGGCGCGGGACGAATCTCCCGACAGCCTCACCCCGATATCCTGGTTGACCACCTCGATGCCGTCAATGAACATGTCGATGTGCGCCTCGCGTTCGGACAGATCGCCCTTTCGGTGGAAATTTGCATCGAAGTTATAGGGCGTGGTATTGACGCCGGGATTTTCGGCACGCCAGGTGTCAAAGTCGGTTCCGGCAACATAGATCCCGTCCTCATAATCAAAAAGCGCATCCTCGTCCATGCTTAGGGAAACAAGCAGCGGGAAACTAAAAATGCCCGTACCGGCGGGGTTGACGATGTAAGTGGCCGATGTCACGGGGCTCGGCGTATAGCCTTCCCGGACCGTGATCGCACGGACCACCGTTGCCTTGAAAATCGGCCCGGTGGGAAAGTAAACGGGAGCGAAATGTTGCGTCGAGGAAATTTGCGCAATCTTGTTTGGTAAAGGGGAACGGTCGATGATTTGAACCGGATCGGAATAAGCCAGCGTCTGGAATGACTGCGTGAGCATCTCGCCGGTGGCCTGGCCGGCCAGTTCCTCATACCGGTTCTTGTAATTGTATGTCTGTCCCGAAAGATTGCCCGGATCCGGCCGTGAACCGTCCAAAGTATACAGGATCGTGGCCTGGGGATCTGGCGAAGTGATGACCAGGTCAAGGGACTGCGTATAATAACCTCCTGCGTGCGAAAAAGTGGGTGCGGGCAACACGCCATTGCTCCCCGAACCGGGATTCACCGCCCCGGGCGTGACATCTGTCAAAAGCATAAAGCCTCCCGTCCCATTGGGTACGCGCCCAAACGAGACATTATCGGCAAGGGCGGGCAAACTCACGGAATCGGACTGGCCGGGTCCGGTCAAGACTACGGTCTCCCCTGATGCACTGATCTTAAAATTGGTATGCAGCGGCATCGAGGGATTGGTCCGGTCCTTATCTGAACACCAGACCAATAGGTAGCCGCCCGCAGGAATGGTCACGTTTGGAAAGATCCATTTGTAGGGGTCGGCCGGATCGTCCGTGAGCCCCATTCCCTGCAGGGAAACGGCTTGGGCGTGAGGATTGTAAAGTTCGATCCAATCGCTGAACCCGCCGTCCTCATCGGCATTGACCGACGTGTTGGCCGAAAGGACTTCATTGATAACGGGAAATTGGGCGAACGACAGGGAACTAAGCAGCAGGATGAAAAAGTAATATTTCTGGTACATAGATAAATTTTTACTTTTTCAAGTTAAAAAATCTGGTGGGAGGACCCGAGTTTAATCGATGGACGGCAAAAAGCATCCCCTGAAGAGCACGATTGCCGCAAAACGGGTGTGAAAGTTATTCATGACCAGGAGGATAATTTGGTCAGAAATAACTTCGGATAGCGTTAAAATTGCGGCACTTTGGCGCGCCTGTGCAATATTTGGGCTGACGATGCGATTGTGTTTTACCCAAATCTATTATAAATGAAATACTTACTGATGAGCGCAGCCTCGGCACTATTGCTTTTTGGCTGCCAGAATGAAGACGAGCCCCAAGCCCCGGAGGTTCAGGAAACTCCTACTGCCCACAGGGGTTGTGCCACCGATGAGGTCCACCAGCGGTTGTTGGCGGAAGATCCGTCACTGGCCCTCAAAATGAATGAAATCGAGGACCTGACCCAACGCGCGATGGACGAGGGCCGGCTGGTCAACGGGAAAATCCAGATTCCCGTGGTCGTGAACGTGCTCTACCGCACTACTGCCGAAAATCTTTCGCTGACGCGGATCCAGCAACAAATCGATGTCCTCAACAAGGATTTCAATGCCACCAACGTCGAGTACAATACCGTCCCTGCGATCTTTTCGGCGCGCAAGGCGAATGTCGGGATCAGTTTCGTGCTGAACACGGTTTACCGAAAATACACCTCAAAAACTTCGTGGGGTACCAATAATGACATGAAGAAGACGGCAATGGGCGGGCTCAATCCCACATCCCCCAGTACCAAACTCAACATCTGGGTGTGCACCATCGGCGGCGGGATCCTTGGATATGCGCAGTTCCCTGGCGGTCCGTTGGCGACCGATGGCATCGTCGTGGATTCGCGGCACTTCGGGCTCAGTGGCTCGGCGTCCTATCCGTACAACCTGGGCAGGACCACGACGCACGAGGTGGGACATTGGATGAACCTTCGCCACATTTGGGGCGATGCGGCCTGCGGAACGGACTTCGTATCGGACACCCCGACGCACAACTCCGCAAATTACGGGGCGCCGGCCTATCCGCACTACAGTACCTGCGCCGGGACACCGGTTGAAATGACCATGAACTACATGGATTACACCGACGATCGTGCGATGTATATGTTTACAAATGGGCAAAAGTCGCGCATCAATGCCATATTTGCGTCGGGCGGTCCACGAAATTCTTTCGCACAACCCTGATCAAGGCCGCGTCAAGCGGCTTTTTTTTGTCGCCAATTTGCCGGACATTTGCGCATGTTTGAGAAGCTTCTGCAACCTGAAGTACAGCAATTCATTGCGTCCCATGAGGGTTCTGACATTGCTGCCCTGGCCCTACGGCAAAATCCCTTTCCGGAAATACCGTACCCTTTTATCCTGGACCAGGTTTCGGGTAAATCGAAAGCGCGCCTCAAGCTCCCGCTCTGGCACGATACTCCCGGAATAGTCTATCCTTCGCGCGTTTCCATGGAACAGGCCTCGTCCCAGGCCACTGCTCAATATAAGGCAAGCTTGGCCTACGGCGGTGACCTGATCGATCTGACCGGCGGATTTGGGGTTGACGATGTATTCTTTGCACAACATTTTGACCAGGTCCTGCACTGCGAGCGCGACCGTGCGCTGTCAGACCTGGTGTCGCATAACCTCAAGGTGTTGGGCGTGGGGAATGTGGTTTGTTTTGCGGGCGATTCAAGCCAGGCGCTGGCCAATCGGGACAAATGGGACTGCATTTACATCGATCCCTCACGCCGAAGCGAGTCAAAGGGCAAGGTGTTCCTGTTGTCGGACTGTGCACCGGATGTGACGGTCCATCTGCCGGAATATTTTGAAAAATCCGACAGGATACTCATCAAGGCCTCGCCGATGATGGACATTGCTGCAGCGGCAACACAACTCAGCGACATTGCCGCGGTGCATGTCGTGGCGCTGCGCCATGAGGTCAGGGAAATTATTTTCGACCTGCGAAAGGGCTCGCGCTCTTTCAAGATCTACACGGTGAACCTGGAAACTTCCCAGGCACCCTGGCGTTTCGATCCGGAAGACAATCCCTTGGCACCCTTGTCGGCGCCGCTGCGGTACCTTTACGAGCCCAATGCCGCCGTCATGAAGTCCGGCGGGTTTGGCGCACTTGCGCGCGATTTGAATCTGTGCAAGTTGCATCGGCATTCGCATCTTTTCACCGCCGACCGGCCAATTGATTTTCCCGGACGCGCATTCGTCATAGGCCGCGTCGTTCCGTTCAACAACCAGGGGCAAAGGGAATTATCGGCACTGGGAAAAGCCAATATCGCAGTTCGCAATTTTCCTCTCGACGTCGCACAGGCCCGCAAAAAGCTGAAACTTGCCGACGGCGGGGACATCTATTGTTTTTTGACCACCGGCCCGGACGAGCAAAAAATAGCTTTAATTTGCAGCAAAATCGGTTAATGAAAAGGATAGTGTTGTTTTTACTGATCGGGTCTAGCGCGTGGGCACAGGCTCCGTGCGAATTCAGCATGGAGGTGGCCGATTCGCTCGGCACGTATAAATCCACAAAGGATTACCTCATGCACGAAAAGGTTTTTGGCAACAGCCGGACGCTCCTGTATTTTTCACTTGTCCAAAGCGACGGCATGCCCGTGCTGAACCTGCAACTCATCCAAAAAAGCCCGGATTTCATCGCCGCCGAATGCCTCGACAAGAATTCGCGCCTCTTTCTTCAGCTGGACAACGGGAAAATAGTCCCGCTGATCCACCTCGCACAGGAGAATTGCGGGACCACCGTGCGCCTTGATGGTGCAAACAACCGGATACTGAGCAGTTATTTCATGTTTGTCAAGGACACTTACGAGGAATTAAAGAAATCAAATGTCTCACTGCTCCGGATCAAGTATGCGACGGGCACGCACGACTACGTTGTCAAGCCGGCAATCGTTTCGGAAATCGACGGAAAGGCCTATACGCCTGAAAAATATTTCATCGACCACCTGCGCTGCATCGAAAATTAATCGCAGTCCCAGCTTTTATTGGCCAGCGGTAACGCCGAAGCGCCCGCGAGATTGTAATGCCACCATTCCGATTCGAAGGCCTTGAACCCGTGGGCTTCCATGATGCGGCGCAGCAATTTCCGGTTTTTCCTGATCCGCGAAGGCAATTTCTTATAACCGTGCGCCGATTTCGGTCCAAAGTGGTCAAACCCCGTCCCCATGTCCAGTTCCTTGCCCGAAGCGTCCACCAGGGTGATGTCTACCGCTGCTCCCCGATTGTGGATGGAACCTTTCTTGGGATCTGCGACATAGACGGGATTTGGAACCAGTGCCCACATTTTTTGTTGCACGTCAATGGGGCGGTAGCAGTCAAAGACCTTGATGCGATAGCCTTTCTCAACGAATGTCTCGTTTGCGTTCAGTAGGGCTTCGGCGGCCGCGTTGCGCAAGAGGCATTTGGCGCAGCCGTAAACATTTTTGCCGAGGAAATTATCATCGGTCGCGTATTTCATATCGAGCACCAATCCCCTTGATACCTCGACAAATGCCGTATCTTGCACAATTTGCGCGAATATGTTCGCAGTGCAGCTAAATGCCGCCAGGAGAAGGACTCGTATCATAGGACCAAAAATAAGCATTTGTGGCCAATTGCTATGCGATTGAATATTAGGAGTTTTAAGCAATCAATGGCAATGGAAGACAAAAAAAACGCCAATCACTTGTAATATTTTAAATAACAGGTTACATTTGCAACCGCTTAAAAAGTGAAGTTCTTAGCATTGGAGAGTTGCCTGAGAGGCCGAAAGGACATGTTTGCTAAACATGCGTACGGGAAACTGTACCAAGGGTTCGAATCCCTTACTCTCCGCTGGTTTTTCGGGGTGTAGCGTAGCCCGGTCATCGCGCCTGGTTTGGGACCAGGAGGTCGCAGGTTCGAATCCTGCCACCCCGACCACAAATCCCTTTTGCGCAGCAAAAGGGATTTTTAATTTAACGCCCGTCCAAACTTTAGTTTGGTAAGGGCGTAAATTAAAAATCCGCCGCCGCCGATAGGCGGTGGGATTTGTGGAATCACCTCCCCTAAAGGATCACGAGCGAAGCGAGTAATCCTGCTTAAACGGGGAAATTCACCCGGAAGGCATAACGAGCGCAGCGAGTAATCGTCTGATAAAAGGATTTATTGGCATGACGAGCGCAGCGAGTAATTCCGAATTCGCAAGCGCAGCGCGCGAATCAATCGCATACGGTCGCATAGCTCAGCTGGATAGAGCACCTGCCTTCTAAGC
>SXQR01000247.1 GCA_005792865.1 Flavobacterium sp.
GAAAAGTTCGAGAAATCAACCGTGCCATTGGCGTAGATCTCCAAAACTTTTGGATTTCCACCGGAACAGTCACCGTCCATGATCCCCGTAATGATAGGCGTCTGCGCAAAGGTCAGACCGGTGATCGAAAGGCACAATAAAGAGTAGAATTTTTTCATGTCAGAATTTTAAATTTAAGGCAAATGTAGGAAGTTAATCCTTTTGGAGCAGCAATCTCAATATAAAAAAATGGTTAACACTATAGGCAAAGCCTATTTTACGATGAGTTTGCGTGTTGCGGTCGTCTCGTCCTCGCGAATCTTGATGATGTAAACACCCGGCGGCAAAGAGGAAATGTTCACTTCCCTCGCATTGACCACGGTGTGCAGCACCACTTTTCCCAAAACGTCGAAGATCGTAATGTCCTTTTCAAGCGTTGATTTGGAACTGATGTAAATCTTGCCGTTGCTCACCGGGTTCGGATAGAAGGAGAGTCCTTCGGGCTGCCCCAAAGTTTTCCCTTCCTGGGCCGATGCTACCCCGGTACCGAATGCCAACAATAAGACAAACAAGTATTTTTTAATCATCGCCTAAACTTATACCATGTAAAATTACGAAGTGTTTTGCAAAGATAAAGCCAAAAAAAACGCCCTTTGGAAAAAAGGGCGTTAATGTGTGATTTTAGTGCGATTAAAGCGCGCGCAACCAACTGCCGCTGTTGAACGGTGCCGTATTCGCGCCCGAAGCCGACGCGCTGACCGTCACGATAGAGTCAATATTGGTCGCATCCCCGGAAATCCCGTTTTTGGTCAGGGCAGTAATGAAAGTGATATTGGCGTTGTTTACCTTGAGCGAACCGTCCTGGAACTGCGTCAACTGATTGCGCAGGTCGACACCGTAACCCACTGCTGTCGCCAGTACATTGCTGATGGTGCCGGCCGTTCCTTCCTTAAAATTGAAAGCCGCCTTGGTCGCATTGCCCGAGCCCGTGATCGTCACGTTGTTTACCGTTGGGTTTGATCGTGGGATGTTGTTGAATTCCACGGGAAGGTTCGAGCACTCAAGGGCGAAGTCGCCATTGGAAGGCTGGATGATCCAGATGTTGTTCAGGTTGCCCGTGAAGCCGCGATCCCAGTCGATGCTGTCGTCCTCGCAACCAAATGCCGCCAGGTTGGTCCCGCCGACGCGTCCGCCGAAAAACTCGAATCCGTCGTCGGCACCTTTGTAGGCCTGGAGGTTTTCAAGGACGGTCCCCGAACCGACTCCAAAGAACGAAAAGGCGTTGTACTCACCCGTACCGCCCGTGATGGCCGCTCCGGCAAATTCAACGCGAACATATTTCAGTGAACCCGAACTGTCGGAATCGTCATTTCCGCCGTAGATCAGGCCACCGGCCTCGGCAATTTCAGTACCGCCTGCTACGTTGATTTTGGCGCGGCCGTTCATGATGATACCGCCCCACGCACCGATAGAGGCAGATTCGGCAGTGAATACGATGGGTTGGGTCGAAGTTCCGTTGGCGATGATTTTGGCACCCTGTTCGATTTGCAGGTAATTGTTGCCCAATGCCTGGTCGGCGGCAGATACCACGAAGGTCGTTCCTTCCTGGATGGTCAATGTCGCGCCGCTCTTGACCACCACAACGCCCTTGAGGTTGTAAGTTCCGGCCGGAACGTTAAGGTCGGTGGTGATGTTGCCCTGGAGAACCGAGCCCTGGAGGTTTGGAACGTCAGATCCGCCATCGTTTTCATCTGACGAACATCCTGCGGCGAAAGCTGCAATTGAAAGAATAAATGCCTTGAAAAAATTTGTCTTCATCGGTCGTTGTTTAGGTTTTTAGATTACCGCAAAGCTATCATGCGCGTTTTGCGCAGTGGTTACCGATGGGTTATGATATGGTTATAAACCGGCACGGTTTGTCAATTTAATGTTACAAAAAATGGCCGCGGATCTTAATTTCCGGGCCATTTTGTCAAGCTGATTATCGGACGCACGCCGACGCCGGGGTTAGAAAGTGTAACTGAACTCCAACCCGATATTGACGCCCTGGCTCAGCCTGCTGTTCACGTTGCTGAACTGGTCCGGGAAAGCCACCGACTGCGTCGGGTCTTGGGTGGCCAGGAACTCGCTGTCCAACAGGTTGCGCACGCTCAGGTTGAGCTGGTATTTCTTGCTGAAGGTATTGCGCCAGGTGAAGTCAAGTTGGTGGATGGGCTTCTGGATGATGTCGGATGCACCGTCGCCGCCCACGGCGTAGATCCTGTCCGAAAACGTGTTATAAATAAAGGAAAGCTTGCTCTCGGCCTTGTCGTTCCTGAAAAGGTCATAGGAAATATCGGCATTGATGATAAAATCCGATGCGCCCTGCAGCGAACGCGATGTCGAGGTGAGCCTGGGGAATTTCTCGGCGTCGGCCTCTTCCCTGGATTTCATCAGGATCGTATTGACGCCCATTGAGGTGCGCTTGGCAAATTCCGAGTCGCCAAGCAGGTCAAATCCAAAGTTCGCCTCCAGCTCCAGACCAAAAAGTTGGGCCTGGTCAAAGTTCGCATAATAGGTGAGGAAGCCCGTCGAGGTCCCGAGGATCAGGCGCGGAATCGGGTTCTGGATGATTTTCCCGAAAGCCGTGATGCCAAACATTGACGATGGGTTCGGGAAGATTTCGTACTTGAGATCGACGTTGTAGTTTTGCGTGTTCTTGATGTCGGGGTTGCCCACGGTAAAGTTACCGTCACCATCCTGGTAGCGGAAAGGGAGGATTTCCCGCACGCGCGGCTTTGTGGAGGTCTTGGAAGCCGTGAACCTCAGGTTAGCCCGGTCGCTCAGGAGGTATTTGGCGTTGAGCACGGGGTTGATGTCAAATGGGGTGTATTCCTTGACCGCGTACGGATTGGTGATCTGCACGGTCTCGAGGCGGTATTTGGTCTGGCGGAAAAGGTATTCGGCACGGACACCCACGTCGAGGGTGAGCTTTTCCCAGTTCCGGGTATAATTCACAAAACCCGCATTGATGAACTGGTTGATCTCTACCTTATAAGTAGGGTCTGCAGTTGAGATGTAATACAGGTTTCCCGCATCGAAATTGGCGTTGAAGAAAGCCTGCGGGTTGTTGGTGTCGATGGACGTATCGGTCAGGTTGACGCCGCCGTTGACGCGCACCGTCCGGTTGAAAAAGTCAAACATCGCCATATCGCCGTTGTAACCAAACCGGACCGCGTTCCTTGGCCTGCTCTCGACTTCACCGCCAAACCTGATCTCGTACTCCAATTTCCCGTTGACGTTGAAATTGTCGAGTTCCGAATAGAACCTGAACGGGTCCGCACCATTGAATGTCACGTAATCCGCGTCGGCGCCCTCGCCCTCGGTGATCAGGACCTTTCGGTCGGGCATGTTGTTCTTGCCGATGGTGGCCGCGACGCCATATTCCAGCGTGTGGAGTTTTTCCTTGAAATAGAGCGTCCCCAGATGCTGGATTCCCGCCGAAGTATTCTCAATATACTTCATATCTCGGAGGAAAAACGGTCGGTCGATCGTAATGAAATCGGTGTTCTCGCCCCGGATTTCGTCAATCGTGTTCTCCGAATTCTGGATGTAGATCAGGTTGACCAAAAAATTGTATTTGTCGGATTTGCGGTAGTTGAGCCCTGCCAATGCCGACTTCTGGGTCTGGTACTGGAAGATGTTGCGGTCAAAATCCTTGACGGCCGTTCCCGCGCTGTTGAGGTTGCGGCGCTCGCCGGTCTGCGAAAGGAAATTGTTGCTGAAGTTGAAATTTACCAGGTAGCCGATCTTGCGGTCGTTTTCCAGGCTGAACGCATCCGAATTGGTAATGCTGACCCCGGTGTTGAGTGGCGCCTTTGTGCGGTCGGGTGTCCAGCTGGCCTTGAAAAGGTTTTTTGATTCCAACGGTGTCGCCTGGTAGCCCGATGCGCGCTCCGGCCCAAAAACGCCCGGCAATTCGCGGTTGTCCAAGGTGTATCCGAAGAAATCGCCGCCGCCTTCGTCCGCGGTCTTGAAATTTTGGAAAGCGGTATTGGTGTTCATGCCTGCCGATACGCTGATCTTGGTAAACGGTTTGGTCGCGATGTCCTTGGTGACGATATTGATCGATGCCCCTGCGAAATCCTGGTAAAGCGAGGTGTTGAAAGTCTTGAAGACATCAATGTTGCGCACGACATCGGTTGGAATGAAACTCAGCGGGATGGTCTTGAGGTTCGGGTCCGACGGAATGAAATTGAGCCCGTTGATCTGCAGGTAGTTGTACCGGTCGTCAAGGCCCCGGACAAAGATGCCGCGATCGGCTACCTTGGAAACTCCGGAGATTTTAGTGACGCCACCTTCAACCGTGGTCACGCCTTTACGCGACATTTCCTGTGCGCCGATGCTTTGTTTGATCTCAACGGCATTTTTTTGTTCCACCAGTAGTGCCGATTCGCGTTCCCGGTTCACCTGCGATTGGACCACGACGTCCTGCAGCGTGTATCCGCCCGAACCCAAAGCCTGGTTGGCAGTGGTTACCTGGCCTGCATTGACCGTGACGGATTGCTCGGCATTTTCATATCCCACAAAACTGAATTGCAAGGTATAGTTCCCCGGTTCCATCGGAATGGAGAACTGCCCGGCCTCATTGGTTGAAACGCTGATGGAAGTTCCCTTGACCACGACATTGGCAAAGGGAAGCGGCTCGTTGTTGAAATCTTTATCGGTGACGGTACCGCTCACGGAACCCTTTTGCGCGATGCCTAAAATGGTGAAGAAAAATGATAGGATTGTTAACCTGATTTTCATCGTATATTAAATTTTCGCAAAGGAACGCCCGCATTGTAAAGGTGCCGTTAGCCCCCAATTACCAATTGGTTTAATAATCATTACCCGAATGTTAACATATTAAATTACGGTTAACCGGTCCGGGCGGCCGTTTTTTTATATTTACATTTACATCGCAAAACAACTTTGATGAAGAAGAAAGACATCAGGATACTGCTTGTCGATGATGAGCCGGACATCCTGGAGATCGTGGGCTACAACCTATCGCAGGAAGGCTACCAGATCTCGACCGCTTCCAATGGAAAGGACGCCGTGGCCAAGGCGAAGAAGGAGCAACCGCACCTTATCATCATGGATGTCATGATGCCTGAGATGGACGGCATGGAGGCCTGCGAGCAGATACGCAAGGTCCCCGAGCTCGCCAACACCGTCATCACCTTCCTTACGGCCCGCAGCGAAGACTATTCGCAGGTGGCCGGGTTTGACGCCGGCGCCGACGATTACATCACCAAGCCCATCAAACCGAAAATCCTGGTCAGCAAGGTCAAGGCGCTCTTGAGGCGGTTTCGGGAGGATGCAGATGCCATGCCCGTTGGAACGTTGCAGGTGGGCGGGATAGAAATCAACCGCGAAGAATACAAGATCGTCAAGGATGGCGAGGAAATCATTCTCCCGCGCAAGGAATTTGAACTCTTCTATTTGCTCGCTTCCAAACCGGGCAAGGTCTTCAAGC
>SXQR01000248.1 GCA_005792865.1 Flavobacterium sp.
CTTTGGCGGGCTTTTGTCATATCATGTCCTTGACTTCGTTCTTGATATAGGCAAGGGCCGCGCTGCTTGGTGTCGCTTTCTCGAAAGATCCGCTCAATACGGCCTGACGGTAGCTGTCCGCATCGGTGACGCCGGTATCCGCGACGGATTTGCGCAGGAGCTGGATCGTGGCGTTCTTGGCCGTCGTGATATAGCCCCAGCATTCATCGGATACATAGATCTGTTGGGTAAGGTTGTGCTCGTATTCCTGTTCGATCTGTGCGATCACCAAATTGGCGTAATCCGCTTTGTCATGGGATATCGGCGCGATCCTAACAAGCAACTTGGCAGGATCTATACGCTCCAAAAAAAGCGTCATCCGTTCGTAGGCCTGGAGTTTGAGCGGCAACGCATGCCGTTGACTCTCGCGGCCCATGAGAAAACGGCGGCGCTGATGCTCGTTCTCGACAAACATTCTGAAGAAATTATAGGCAACCGCGCCCGTGATCAGTGCGGGCAACGTATAGAACAAGAGTTCGAGCAGTTTGTCAGTATCCATCTTTTTTTCTTCAAATGTAAGGCCTATTTATTTTTACTGCAAAACCGCATTCGGGTAAAAGTTTTTCACATTTGATTTGTGTATGCCGGGCTCGATTATCTTAGCAGAAAAAACGCGATGGCAAAACTCCTGGCCTTTATCCTGTTGCCGTTACTATCCATGGCGCAAACTTTCGTAATCAAGGGAAAGATCATCGATTCGGCGACTGGCGAGCCCGTCATTGCGGCAACGGTGGGAATCAAGGGCTCATACCAGGGAGCGGTTTCCAATGATGAGGGATTGTTCCAGTTATCGGCGGGCAAAGGGCAACAGATCGCCATCTCAAGCATGGGCTATAAAAGTGTGGAGGTTCCGGTTGGGAATTTTGATTCGGCGCTTACCGAAATCCGGCTCGAGCAGGACAACCAGGTTTTGGAGGAGGTCATCGTTACCGGCATGTCGATAGAGGAATTGCTCAAAAATGTGGTGAAAACAAGCAAGGCGCGCTTCAACAAGCCCATCTTGCTGTCCACGTATTACCGCGAATTTTCCAAACTCAATGACAAGACCACCAAGTTTTCGGATGGAATCCTCGATTACTACGTCAGTGGCAAGGGCAAGACCGCATCCGATCTGATGGTCCGCCAAAGCAGGGCCGTGCGAATCGCAACCCCTGAAGATGGATTTGACCCCGAAACTTTCATGCATCTGCAAAAGCGCATTAACGTCAACTACGACCTGTCGTTCCTGGAAAAGGTACTGCTCAGGGGCAACCGGCATCTGTATTACGACTTTTCCCTGCGCAGCCGAAAGACCCAGGACGGCAGGGAAGTTTATGTGATCGGCATCGAACCTAAAGCAGATGCCGCGCAAATCCTCTATACGGGCAGCATCAATTTTGACCCCGAACTTAAACTCATTTACGCCTACGACCTTCGCCTTGCGGACAGCCACAAGCAATACAGCAAGCAAATCAGTATTCTGGGTTATAAATTCCGGATATTGGACCAGGACATCAAATCGTCGTATGCGCTGGTGAACGGTCACTATTACCTGCTCTACAATTCTGCCGGCGGCAAAATATCGCTATTCAACAAACGAAGAGGCCTGGACGAGGTGATCGCCGCCAAATCAGACCTGATTACCATTGAATTCGCACGCGATGCGCCCGGCTATGCCAAAGGCGGGCTGTACAAGGGAAAGAACCTCTATTCGCGGGGCAATCGCTACAGTGAGCCTTTCTGGAATAAGGGCGGTGCGATGATCATGACGGCAGAGGAGGAGGCCATTATCAAAAAACTTGAAAAAGAGGCGGCGCAAAAGGTATCGCAGCCCTGATTTTTGGCTTTTTGGCACGCGGCCAAATGCCTATTTTTGCACTTTATGGAGCACTACATCAACCAGCTTAACGAAGCCCAGCGCAAACCCGTGCTGCAAAAGGACGGGCCCATGATCATCATTGCCGGCGCGGGCTCGGGTAAGACGCGCGTGCTGACCATCAGGATCGCCTACCTCATGAGCCAGGGTGTTGATGCGTTCAACATCCTTGCGCTTACTTTTACCAACAAGGCCGCGCGCGAAATGAAAAGCCGGATATCGGACATCGTGGGGTCCACCGAGGCCAAGAACCTTTGGATGGGCACGTTCCATTCGGTTTTTGCAAGGATTTTAAGGGCCGAGGCCGACAAGTTGGGCTATCCTTCCAATTTCACCATCTACGACACCCAGGACTCGGTGCGGCTTATCGGCGCGATCATCAAGGAGATGCAGCTCGACAAGGACGTTTACAAGGCCAAGCAGGTTTTTGGCCGCATATCTTCGTACAAGAACAGCCTCATAACCGTCAAGGCATATTTCAACAATCCCGAACTTCAGGAAGCCGACGCCATGTCCAAAAAGCCCAGGCTGGGAGAGATTTATGCCAATTATGTGGACCGATGCTTCAAGTCGGGAGCGATGGATTTCGACGACCTGCTGCTCAAGACCAATGAGCTGCTCAACCGTTTTCCCGATGTGCTGTCCAAGTACCAAAAGCGTTTTAAGTACATACTCGTGGATGAGTACCAGGATACCAACCATTCGCAGTACCTGATCGTCCGCGCGCTTTCAGACCGGTTCCAGAACATCTGCGTGGTAGGTGACGATGCCCAGAGCATCTATGCGTTCCGCGGAGCCAACATCAACAATATCCTCAATTTCCAGAAGGATTATGACAATGTGCAGACCTATCGGCTTGAACAGAATTACCGTTCGACCCGCAACATCGTTGAAGCGGCCAATTCGATCATCGAAAAGAACAAGACCAGGCTTGACAAGGTGGTGTGGACCGCAAATGACGACGGACCGCCCATCAGGGTGCACCGTTCCATGACCGATGCCGAGGAAGGCCGGTTCGTGGCGGGAGCGATCTGGGAGGAAAAGATGCAGGAACAGCGCAACAACGGTGATTTTGCGATCCTTTACCGCACCAACGCGCAGTCAAGGGCGATGGAGGATGCGCTCCGCAAACGCGACATCCCATATAGGATCTACGGCGGTCTGTCTTTTTACCAGCGCAAGGAAATTAAGGACGTGCTCTGTTATCTGCGCCTGGTGATCAACCCAAAGGACGAGGAGGCGCTGATCCGCGTGATCAACTATCCCGCCAGGGGAATCGGCGATACCACGATCGACAAACTCACCGTGGCCGCGAATCATTACAAACGCTCCATTTTTGAGGTCATGCAGCACATTGACCAGATCGACCTCAAACTGACGGCGGCAACGCGAACCAAGCTGAAAGATTTTGTGACGATGATCCAGAGTTTCCAGGTCATCAATGAAAACCACGACGCGTTCTACGTTGCCGAATACGTGACCAAAAAGACCGGCCTGGTCCAGGAACTCACGAAGGACGCGACTCCGGAAGGCATTGCGCGCATCGAAAACATCGAGGAACTCCTCAACGGTATCCGCGATTTCACCGAAGGGCAGAAGGAGGTGGTCGATGCGCGGGGCTCGCTTTCGGAATTTCTCGAGGACGTTGCGCTCGCCACCGATCTGGACA
>SXQR01000019.1 GCA_005792865.1 Flavobacterium sp.
ACCGATAGTGATCAGTTTTTCCGCCAGCAGCCGCTGGGTGGTGTCCAGCCGCGTCATTCGCCGCAGCAAATGGCGGGCCCCCTTGCTGATGAACCACGCCGCGATCCAGACGGCGATGATGATGATGAACGGCAATAGCGTCATCAGGATTTCGGTCCAATTGTTCTTGGCGCTAAAATTGTAATCCTTGAGTTTGCCCTCGCTGACGGCCGTTTCCAGCTTGGTCTGGAAAATCTCATCGTTTCCAATGTCAAACGAATAATGCGGACCCTTGTTGGGGTTGTTGAGCAGGTTTTTCGCCACTCCTTTATGCCGCGGATCGGCCAAAGCTTCTGGCGTGAGGTAGACCTCAGCTTCGGTCTTGTTGTATACGATCACCTTCTGGATGTCGCCACGTTCCAGGAATTCATTGAATTTGGAAGAAGTCGTGCGCGCCGGCTCCTGGAAAGATGATCCATTGGAGACAAAGCTGATGAAAAGGAATATGAAGATCACGACAGCATAAACAAGCCAGGGGCTTATCTTGAGTCGGTTGGGGTTCTGGTTATCTTTGGCCATTAATTACACTCGGATGTTAGTACTTGTTGGCAATGGTGGTGATCTTTGCATCACCCCAAAGGCTTTCGATGTTGTAATATTCGCGGATGTGCTTCTGGAAGACATGCACAACGATATTGACATAGTCCATCAGCACCCATTCGGCATTGTCAGTGCCTTCCACGTGCCAGGGCTTGTCCTTTAGTTCTTTGGAGACTGTTTTTTGAACCGAGTTAACGATGGCGTTAACCTGGGTATTTGAATTTCCGTTGCAGATGATGAAATAGTCGCAGACTGCGGTGTCGATTGCTCTCAGGTCCAGAATGTCAATGTCATTTCCTTTTACTTCCTCTATTCCCTTGATGATATTGGCTAAAAGTACATCGTTGTTGCTAGCTTTTTTAGTCATTTATTAATTATAGTATTGGACAAAGTTATCAATTTTTGTGGTTAAATTTGAACCTTAACATAAGATTAAAAAGGTAGTTTTCAAATTTTTGCCGATGCCGGTTATCAAACTCGATGCCATCCCTTCAACCAACGATTTCCTCAAGGAATTGGCTGCATCCGGCCCCCTCGAACCCTTTACCGTGGCAGTGGCCGAAACCCAGACCAAAGGCCGTGGGCAGGCTGGATCTTCCTGGTTTTCAGAGCCGGGCAAAAACCTTACCTTTAGTGTCTATGTGCCTGATGCAGTGGCGCATGCACAACAACTCTTTGGGTTGAACGTCGCCGTTGCGCTTGCCGTGGCCAACGCACTCGAACAAATGGGCACACCGAGAATTTCGGTCAAGTGGCCCAATGACATCCTGTCAGGCAATCGCAAGCTCGGCGGAATACTCATTGAAAACGTGATCGGTTCGAGAATCGCTTCCATTGTGGGGATCGGTGTCAATGTCAATCAATCCGATTTTAATGGATTGCCGACGGCGACCTCGATCGTTCTTGAAACGGGGAAAGAATTTTCAAAGGAGCAATTGATGGAATCGATCGTCAATGGGATCCGTGGCTATCTGGACTTGTTGCCCGATGGCGATCAGAAGCTGTGGGACGCATACCACGATAAACTGTTTATGAAGGGCAGGACCGCAATGTTCGCTTCGGCCGAAGGCAACCGCTTCATGGCCATTGTCAAATCGGTGCGACGCAACGGAAGGCTGGAACTCGTGCTCCAGGACGGTTCATTGCGCGATTACGGGGTGCGGGAGGTGTCGATGATCTATTGAGCCTTTTTAACAGTAATTCCAGTCCTGATGATGTTTGGGAGGAATTCGTGGTCAAATGACTGGGCGACAGCGATGTCGTACTTGCCGGGTGTGAGCTCCATCGTCGCAATCTTTGCTTCAAGGTCGCAATAATCGCCCGTACAATCGCCCACATGTTCTCCATCTCTGATGACGGCCAGATCAAAATCAAACGCATTCGTTTTTGGCCCTTCGACCGTAAGGTTCATCGGCACCGAAGCCATCGGGATGCCGCCATAGACGTGGCTGAGCTCGACGTAGATGTCGTAGGTTCCGGCATCGGTAATTTGTACGTCAAAGGCGGGCGCCTGGGTCCTGGGCCATCGGTTTTCCGGGAAGGTCATCGTGTCCGAAAATACCGCATCGGAACAGCCGTAGACTGTCAAAAGGATCACGAGGGCCGCAAATTTTTTCATAATGTGAAGGCTTCACCCATGTAAAACCTGATCAGCGCGTTGTTGAACAGCAGTTCATATCGCGACCTGATCTGGTCGGCCTGGGTATTGTTGTACAGGATCTTGGAGGTGTTGAGTTCGGTTATCGAAATCTTGCCCATCTCGAATTTCAATGCATCGGCATCAAAACTGCGCCGCGAGAAATCGAATGCGATATTGGACGCCTCATTCTTCTTGAGCGCCGTCTTGGCATTGTTGATGGCGAGCAGCACTTCCTTGGTGAGGCGGTTCTGTTCGACCTTGGTCTCCACGATGGATTGCTTGAACAGCCACCTGCTGGAGCGGATCCGCGAATGCGTGGCGAACTGGTTGAAGATGGGGATCGTGATGTAAAAGCGGAGCTGACGCGAAATGTTGCCGTCCATCTGGTCGCGGTAGTGGAGTTCATCCTCGACTTCATGATTGACGTTGGTGCGCCACATGGCCCGGAGGCTGAGCTGCGGATAACGCTCGGCACGCATCAGGGCGAGTTCGGTACGGGCGCGCTTTTGTTGCAACAGGCTCGCGCGAAACGCCGGGTGGATTTCCACGGCCTTGCGGCTGATGTCGAGCGGGTCGCTGCTCTCGGCGACGTATTCGTTCAGGTCGAGTTCGGGTTTCAGCAACAGGATCTCGGTCTCCAGGGGAAGGTCCATGAGTTGCTTGAGGCTGATCATGTTGTCGTTCAAGTTGTTCTCGTTGGTGAGCAGCATGAGTTCCTCGCTTGCCTTTTGTGCCCTGATCTTGAAGAGTTCGCTCTCGGCAATGTAACCCTGGTCATATTTAAGCTGGGCGATCTCGAGTTGCTTCTCGCTTGAGCCGATCTGGGTGCGGTTGGCCTCAATGATGTCCTGCAGGTAAAGGATCGTGATGAACCGCTGCGCGAGCTCGATCGTGACCTGGTTGCGGAGCACCTCGATGTTGGCGCGCGTGATGTCCTTGTCCTGCTTGGCCGCGCGGATGGTATGCAGCACGGTAAGGCCCGAAAACAGGTTGAAGGTCGCATTGAGCGTACCCTCGGTATTGCGGATCACGTCATTGACAAAAAGGTTGGTATCCGAATCGATTTCCTTTCCCCATGAGTTCCGGTTCTCCGCATCGGCCGTGACTACTGGCAGGTAGCCCCCGAAGCTTGCGCGGTGCTGGAGCAATGCCACCTTTTCATTGTAAAGCGCGGCGCGGATGGAAGGATTGTGTTGCATGGCGCGCTCCAGGCAGGCATCAAAGGTCATCGCCTCTTGCCCGAAAGCCCATGGGCCAAAACATAAAACGGTAAAAATCAGTAGTTTGGGTATTCTCATTTTAATTGACGCTGGTGTCGATCTTGTTGAACAGCTTTTTCATGATGTATTGGTAAAGCTGCATTTTTTCTATAATGACCTCGCCTTTGAGTTTGTATCCGGCCTTGAGCCTGATGTTTGAATTGTACCGGTTTATCGAGGCCAGGCAATAGAACGTCGAATCGACATCCGATGGCGAAACATATGTGATCCGTCCTTTGATCGGGCCGTATTGGTAATAATTGTAAGCGTCGAGTTTCAAGTTGATTTCCTGGCCGGGCTTGACGTAGATCAGGTCTTTTTCGTCGAGGGCGATCTTGGCGTAGAATTTCTCCGACGACGGCGCGATCACCGACAATAGTTCGCCTTTGTTGAGCAGTTCGATGTTCTGGCGCGCGTTGAAAAGATTGGAGACCGTTCCGTCGAGCGGCGAGGTGATCACGAGCTTCTGCAGTTCATCTTTGACGTAGGTGAGGTTGTACTTGCCGTCCTTGATGAAATTCTCCAGTTCAAGCAGTTCGCGCTCGTAATTCTGGATTTCGTTGTCCACATCGATGATCGTGCGCCGAAGGTCATTCTTGGACATCTTGTAATTGTTGGTCAGGTTCTCGTAGTCGTAATTGCGGACGCGGTGCGTGGCCGTCACATCCACCTGGCCCTTGCGGTTGTCGATGTTGCGGCTCTTGGACTCGGTAAGTTCGTACCGCGAGATGGCGCCCTTGGCGTACAACAGTGAATCGGTGCGGTATTTGTCGGTGAGGATGGAATTCTGCTGCGACGACAGCTTGAGCTTGTCGTTCAAAAGGGCGATTTCCTGCGCTGCCTTCTTGCGGTCGGTCTTGTAGATGTTGGACTGGATGTTGAGCAGTTGCTGCAGCGATTTCTTGCGTTCCTTGGTATTGGCCATCAGGTTTTTGATGATGCCGACCTTGCGTTCGCTCGCGGCGATGTCGGCCACCAGGATATCGTGGTCCGATTTGGTGCGTTGGTTCTCCAGCAGGAACAGCGTGTCGCCTTTCTTGACCGACTGCCCTTCCTTGACCATCACGCCGGTCACGCGCACCTCGTTGGGTGCATTGATCTTCATCTTGGGCGTATCCGAATAGATTTCCCCACCCGCAAAGGTCACGGTATCGTTGATGCTCAGGGCAAAAATCATGATCGCCACGATCAGCAGGAACGCGATCAGGATGCGGTTCAGGATCTTGATGAAATTGATGGCCTTGGTATTATAATATAGTGAGCTCTCCATTGCTGATGCGGTATTTTTTTGTGAAGTTGATATTGTTGATCGGCTCATGCGAGATGATGATGAAGATCTTGCCCGGCTGCTCGTCGATCAGGGTTTCCACCATATTGCGCGACTCGATGTCCATGCCCGAGAGCACCTCGTCGAGGATCACGATTTCGGCCTCGGCAAAAAGCGCGCGCAGCAAGAGGATCTTCTTGCGCTGGCCGGTCGAAAGGTTCTTTCCGTTCTCGTTGATGATGAAGTCCAGCCCATCGTCCTTGGAAGCGATGAAGTCGTAGAAATTGATGTCCTTCGCCTTGTCGAGGATCGCCGAGACCTCGACCTCCTTTCCAAGCGCGATGTTGTTGTGGATCGAATCGTTGAACAGGATGTCCTCGTTGGTCACGAGCAATATCTTGTCGCGCACCTTTTCCTCGTTGTAAAATTTCTTGTCCTTGCCATTAATCATGATCGCCCCTGAATTGGGTTGGTACAGCGTCGTCAAGATCTTGCTGAAGGTCGATTTGCCCGATCCGTTCTGCCCCTCGATCTTGATCTTTTCGCCTTTGGAAAGCGCGATATTGATGTTTTTGAGCACGTTTTCCTTGGGCAGGTAGCCGTAATTGATGTTCTGGAACTCAATCTTGTTGATGTTGAAATCGCGGATGCCTTTTTTTGAAGGCTCACGGGTATGCTCGTTGAAATCCATGTAGCGGCGCAGGATGACCTCGTTTTCCTGAAGCGTCAGGTTGTCGTCGAGGATGCCCTTGAGCGATGAGAAGATCTTGGAGGACAGGGCGATGAAAGTCACGATTTGGCCCAAAGTGATCAACTGTGTCTCGATGGCCATCTTGGTCAGGAACACGATGATCAGGATCGATGAGATGATTACGATCGAGGCCACGACGATCTTGTTGAGCAGGTCAATGTACCCGTTCCGAAGCTGGATCCTCAAATAATCGTTGATGCTGGTAAATATCTTTCCCGAGTGGAAATTCTCGATCTTGAAGCTCTTGATCACCTGGATGCCCTCGACCTTTTCCATCATGCGCGAAAGGAAATCGGCCTTGCGCATGTACCTGAGGCGTTCGTTCTGCTTCAGGTACGGCGTAATGAACCGGAACCACATGTAGAACAGGATCATGACCCCGAGCACGATCATCGTCAGGCTGCGGTTGATGAAGAACAGGATGCACAGCGAATAAACCGATACGATCACGTCCACGAGGATTCCCGTGAAAAACTTCATGAAGAAGCTCTTGAGCTTGAGCGAGTCGCTGACGCGTTCCATCAAATCGCCCTTCTTGTAACTGTGGATGTAGGCAAGCGATGAGCGGTTGATCTTCTTGTCAAAGGACAACAGGAAATATCGGTCAAGCACGTTGCCGAGGTGGATCTGCACAAAACTCTTGTAAATGGTCGTGAAAAGGTCGAAGAGTTTGTAGATACCCAGTCCGATGGCGAACAGCACGAGCGTGTTCATGTTGTAGGTGGGCAACACATTGTCGATCAGGATCTGGTTGGTGAAGACCGCGATCTGCGCCGTCGTGGCCGAAAACAAGGCGGCGAAAATGTAGATGTACCAAAGTTTCCTGTGTTCGCCAAGCTGGCGGAAAAGTTGCCAGTAAAGGCTTCTGCGTTGCTCTTCGGGATAGGGCTGGGGCGGCGTGGCGGCTTCCTCGGCCTTGGCATCGGGCTTTACCACAAGGATCAACGGCGCGTTGTTGCGGATACGCCCCTTGTCCAGTTCAAGATTCCTGAAATTGGTCGGTACGCTCGAAATGTCCTGGTTCTTGAGCAGGTCCTGTAGGAAATTGCGTTCCGCATCGGCGTCCCTGAAGCCAAAATTCCCGCGGATATACTTGAAATAGGTAAGCTTGTTGAAGAGGACCGCGTGCCCGTTTGCCGACAGCGCCTCGTTGACGTTGATCTTGTAGTCCCCGAGGTCTTGCGAGATCATCGCGCGGATCTTGTCCTCGGCCTCGGCCAGGTCCCAGTGGTTCTTTTGGAAATGCGTGCGCTTCTTGAGTTCCTGGATGGTCAGGTAATACTGGCTGCCCTTTGCCGGGTCAAAAATTCTCAGCCGTGTGCCCTTGAGTTCGTTGGCCACTACGTAGTGAAGGCTGTTTTTGTGTTTCACCGGAATGACAAAAGGCAGGAGCTCCTTGATATGGGCAGTATCGCCGTTGATGTAGTTGATGTCCAAAAGCCTGAATTCGGCCGTGAACCCATGCTTGATGAAAAAATCACGGAGGTCCGCAATGCGCGAGCCCTTCTCCTCAAGCGGCACGTGCTGCTCGATGTACTTGCGGGAGATGTTTTTTCCGTATAGGTTGAAGACGGTCTTAATGGCGCTTATGCCGCAATCATTACTTTTTAATTGTGGGTCAGTCTTGAGCATCGATGTGGGATTAATTCTGCAACCATTAACTGATTGTAACTTAAAGGTTAAGAAATTACTGCAATATTAATCGAATCAGGCGCGCACCCCTAATTTTTTCCATTACTTGCAGATAAAGACGATGAAATGACGGGTTTTAACCAAAGTGTGCAGAACAGGTTTCCGCCGGCAGCTTTCGGCGGTCAGCAGGATTTACGTAAATATTTATCTATTTAACTGAGCGAGATCGTTCCTGGCAATCCACATTTTTCGTACCGAATTCAAACTGATAGCTGATACTGACAGCTGACAGCTAAGCCGGAAAAAACAACGTAAACTCCGAACCCTCGCCCGGGATCCCGGTCGCCGAAATGTGGCCGTTGTGGTTTTGCATGATCTTCGCGCAAAGGGCAAGCCCGACGCCGGAGCCCTTGTATTCCGAACCGTGCAGCCTGCGGAAAATCTTGAAGATCGATTCGGCATGTTCCGGGTCAAAACCGATGCCGTTGTCCGTGACCTTGATGGTATGGAAAAGCCTGCCGCCGTGCATCGGGAAATCGGCCGGAGCAGGTTTTTCGCTGCCCGTGATCAGGATTACCGGCAGGACATCCGGCTTGCTGTATTTCAGCGAGTTGGACAGCAGGTTTGAAAACAATTGTTGAAGCAGGAAACGGTTGCCAAGTACCGTCGGCAATTCGGCAACGTCAATCACGGCCGACTTTTCTGAAATCGAGTCGCTGAGCGCAGCCATCGCCTCGCTGATCGAAACCACGGGATCCACGCGCTCAAAACTTTCGTTCATGTGTTGGATCTTGGTGTATTTCAGGATGTCGATGAGCAGTGTCTGCATGCGGTTTGCCGCATTGTTCATGCTGTGCAGCGAAGCCACTACGGCTGGCGGGATGTCCTCATCATCGCGCATGAGTGCACGGGAGGCCATGAGCTGGATCTTGCGAAGCGGTTCCTGCAGGTCATGCGTGGAGATCCAATTGATGTTTTCCAACTCGGCATTGTTTTCCTTGAGGATGTTGTTGAGCTCGGTATTGCGAAGGTCTTTTTCGCTGAGCATCAGGAAATTCATGTGGTTCTGCAGCCCGTGCGCATAGGACGCGGCTGCCGCAAGTTCGGGCGCTTTCCAGGGTTTGCTCTGGCACTTCACGCGCTGGCGCCACAATTCAAAGGAATTGCGGGGAGACAGGCCTTTCTCATTCTTGATGATGGCCTTTTCGGGATCGCCGGCCCAATGGACCTCGGTGACCGTTTCGGGCCTGAACCACATGATGAAGTTCGCCGAACCCAGGCTGTGGTAGATGATGCCCGATACGGCCGAGCAATCCACGCCCGGCAATACGGCCGAAAGCTTGTCGGTATGGAAGGTCGTGCCCCCGGTCTTTTGGTAAAGGTGGCTTTCGATCTCGAAAATCTTGTCGTTTGACGGCACGGTCTCGCTCGTGAACAAGATGCCCTCGAAACAGACCGCCACGCCCGAAGCATTGCAAAGGGCCAGTATTTCAGGCCTTCGCACCGCATCGGCAAAGAAATTTCCGCCCTTTTTCAATTGGAAGGCCTGGAGCGACTCGAGTGCAGCCCCGGCTTTTCGCGAAACCTCATATTCCTCGTTCTTCTGCCGGACATCGATCTGCGAAGTGATGAAGTGGCCCTGCAATTGCGCGGCCAGCCTTATTTCGGGTGTCAGGTTCTTGGGCGAATAATGGTGGCACGCGATCAGTCCCCAGAGCTTTTTCTGGTGGATCAATGAAATCGTGAGCGTCGCGCCAACGCCCATGTTCTGGAGGTACTGGATGTGGATGGGCGATGTGCTGCGCAGCACCGAAAGGCTCAGGTCCAGGTTCTTCTCGCCATCGTCGAGGGTCAGTATGGGAACGGGCTCGTAATTGATGTCGGTGATCAACCTGAGCAAATTGCGCAGGTACAGCTCGCGCGCCTGTGCCGGAATATCGGTTGCCGGATAGTGAAGGCCAAGAAACGGTTCGATATCGTCCTTTCGGCTTTCGGCAAAGACCTCGCCGTTGTAATCCTGGTCAAAGCGGTAGATCATGACACGGTCGTACCCCGTGATTTCACGTGTGCCGTCGGCCACCAGCGCACATAATTCCTGAAGGGAATGCGTGTCGTTCATATACGACAAAAAACGGGCGGTCTGGTCGTAGAAATGCGTCTCATCGGCGGGTTGTGAGGGTTCTGCCTCGACGATGATCGATTTGCCGGAGCGATGCACCGTGCAACTAAAGGTGTTTTCCCCAATTTCCAAACGCAGCGGCGTGCTGGACTGCATCAACCCGTCTTCGACATATCGGAAAATTTTCTCAGCCTGGATTCCCACCACCGACCGGATGTCCCGGTTCAGGAAATCTTCGGGCCTGAGGTTTGTGAATTCGGCGGTATTCGCACTGCAGAAATCGATTGTCCCGGAGACTTCGGCAAATGATAGCAGAAATCCGTGGGGCTGGATGCTGCCGGGAATATGGATGGGTTCGTGTTCGCAGTTCGTAAGGTTAACCAGGTCGCGGTTAACAATGTCCTTGATCTTCATGCACTGATGTGGCCTAAGTGTTCTTTTATGGCGCCGAATGCGAATTCCGCGCCTTTCATGATTTCGTTGCGCCGCGCGGGCGTATTTGCAAATTCGGAAAGCGAATTTAAAAAATGCTTCCACATGGCACCGGATTTATTGCCGTACGCCTCAAAAAACTGCATATTACTTGTCGGGATTTGACCCGTTTGATGCAGTTTTGATAAAATGTACCGCCCGCCGAGCGTAGATCCCTCGACGACATAGCAGACGCCCATCGCAAAGCCTTGGGACCATTGTGAGCCTACAAAAAGATCATTGAAATCTTCCGGTTGTTTGCCAAGGTCTGAGGCAAGCCACGAGATTTTGCGGCGCGCTTCCAAATCCGGCAAAATCCCCTGAAACAAGGGGAAAGCCCACCGTTCCACCGAACCCACAAAATCGTGCATCGCACTTAAATAGGCAAGGTAATTTTCATGGGATATGGATCCGTCGGCAAGATCGCGGGAAATGGCCAGCTGTTCCA
>SXQR01000249.1 GCA_005792865.1 Flavobacterium sp.
AATTTTGCGATTGTGGATGAGGTTGACTCGGTATTGATCGACGACGCGCGGACGCCGCTCATCATTTCCGGACCGGTTCCCCAGGGCGATCGCCACGAATTCAACGAACTCAAGCCAAAGATCGATACCCTGGTGAATATGCAGCGCCAATTGGCTAACGGTTTCCTGGCCGAGGCAAAAAGGCTTATCCGCGAGGGCAATACCAAGGAAGGCGGATTCAACCTGCTCCGCGCCTACCGGTCACTTCCCAAAAACAAGGCGCTCATCAAGTTCCTCAGCGAGGAAGGCGTGCGCCAGATCCTGCAGAAAACCGAGAATCAGTACATGCAGGACAACAACCGCGACATGCATCTTATCGACGAGGCGCTTTACTTTGTGATCGAGGAGAAAAACAATCAGGTCGAACTCACCGACAACGGGATAAAGTACCTGTCATCGGATACGGATTCGAACTTTTTCGTACTGCCGGACATCGGTACCGAGATCGCGCGCATCGAGAAATTGAATCTTGAAAAGGACGCCGAGGCCGAAGCCAAGGAGAAACTGTTCCAGGACTTCTCGGTCAAGAGCGAACGCATCCACACGCTGACGCAGCTGCTCAAGGCCTATACTCTTTTTGAAAAGGACGTCGAATACGTGATCATGGACAACAAGATCATGATCGTGGATGAGCAAACGGGCCGTATCATGGAGGGCAGGCGGTATTCTGACGGGCTCCACCAGGCCATCGAGGCCAAGGAAAACGTCAAGATCGAAGCCGCCACGCAGACCTTTGCCACCATAACGCTGCAGAATTATTTCAGGATGTACAGCAAGCTTGCAGGTATGACCGGTACGGCCGTCACCGAAGCGGGCGAACTCTGGCAAATCTACAAATTGGACGTTGTCGAAATCCCGACGAACAAGCCCATGGCGCGCAAGGACCACGACGACCTCATTTACAAGACCACTCGCGAGAAATTCAATGCCGTCATCGAGGACGTCACCAACCTTTCAAAGGCCGGCCGCCCGGTGCTCATCGGTACGACATCGGTTGAAATTTCAGAACTATTGAGCCGCATGCTCAAGATGCGCAACATCCCGCACAACGTACTCAACGCGAAGCTCCACAAACAGGAGGCCCAGATCGTCGAGGAAGCGGGCAAGCCGGGCGTGGTGACCATCGCTACCAACATGGCCGGACGTGGTACCGACATCAAGCTTTCGGAAGAAGTCAAGGCCGCGGGCGGATTGGCCATCATCGGTACCGAAAGGCACGATTCACGAAGGGTTGACCGCCAGTTGCGGGGTCGTGCGGGACGCCAGGGAGATCCGGGAAGTTCGCAGTTTTACGTCTCGCTTGAGGATAACCTGATGCGACTTTTCGGTTCGGAACGCGTGGCCAAAGTGATGGACCGCATGGGCCTCAAGGAAGGCGAGGTCATTCAGCATTCGATGATGACCAAATCCATCGAGCGCGCACAGAAAAAGGTCGAGGAAAACAATTTTGGAATCCGCAAGAGACTTCTTGAATATGACGATGTCATGAACGCCCAGCGCGAGGTGGTGTACAAGCGCCGCCGCCACGCTCTTCACGGCGAGAGGCTCAAGGTGGACATCGCCAACATGATGTACGACACCTGCGAGGTCATCGTGAGCCAGAACAAGGCTTCGGGCGATTTCAAGAATTTTGAATTTGAACTTATCCGTTACTTTTCGATCACCTCTCCGGTCAGCGCATCGGAATTCGAGAAGATTTCAGAGACCGAACTCACCGGCAATATTTACAAGGCCGCGATGCAGTATTATACCGAGAAGACCGAGCGAAGCGCGCGTGAGGCGTTCCCGATCATCAAGAATGTCTTCGAGGACCAGGGCAACAAATTTGAGCGCATCGTGGTTCCTTTCACCGATGGTGTGAAGACCCTGCAGGTGGTTACCGACCTGTCAAGGGCCTACCAGACCGAAGGCCGCCAGCTCGTTGCCGATTTCGAGAAGAACATCACCCTGGCCATCGTTGACGAAGCCTGGAAGAAGCACCTTCGCAAGATGGATGAGCTCAAGCAGTCGGTGCAACTTGCGGTGCACGAGCAAAAAGATCCGCTCCTGATCTATAAGTTCGAGGCGTTCAACCTTTTCCGCGGCATGCTGGACAAGGTCAACAAGGAGGTCATCTCGTTCCTTTTCAAAGGCGACCTTCCCCAACAGCAGCAAGCGCCGGCGATTCACGAGGCACGCGAGGTAAAACAAAAGGAGAATTACAAGACTTCAAAGGACGATGCGACACAAGCGCCCCAGCAGCAGCAGGCTCCGGCCGCCGAAACGCAACAGCGCCATGTGACCGAGACCATTGTGCGAGAAATGCCCAAGATCAACCGCAACGACAATGTCACGATCAAGCACGTCATGAGCGGCAAGACCGAGACGATGAAGTTCAAGAAGGCCGAAGCCATGATCCAGTCTGGCGAATGGGTTTTGGTCAACTAAATAATATCCCCGGAAATTCCGGGGATTTTTTATTTTTGAGATATGCGGAAGTTGTTTTTGCTTTTTATCCTGCTTGGCCAACCGGCGTTCGCGCAACCCGAATCGCTCGTGCGCGATACAAAAAGGCTTTACGAGGCGTTTGACCTCATCGACATCGACGTGCTGAGCGACCTGATCTGCACGGCCGATCCCACGCAAATCGCTGCCGCGCTCGATAGCTGGTTCCAAAACGATGAAACCAAGTTCAGGTTTGTGAGGACGAATGCGAAGTACACGTATGAAAAAGTTCCTGGGACCGATCATTACACTGTCAAGTTCAGGAATGTCGTAAGAATCACTTACTTCAAAAAGATTGACGCCAACCACGAACTTGAAATATTGAAAAAGCAATTTGCCGCACAGTCCATCACTTACGATGCGGCCCGGAATGCTTACCTGATCACCTACCAGGCCAAAATGTATGCACTGGCACACCAGGGAAGCTGGAAATTCGCTTTCGCCGATTCCACCCTACCCATAGGATTGAGCAACGGCTGCATCGGCCCACACATCACCAACCCGTAAATCACTAAAAATGGCAAAGAGTCACGACGTCAAGAAGAATGTCAAAAAAGAGCCGCTCAAAACGGCCAAGGAAAAGAAGGAAGCCAAACGCGAAAAGAAAAATTCGCCCAAGCGCGATTAAAAAAAGGGCCTGCATGACAGGCCCTTCTTACCCTAATTCAACGGCGGGCAACACAACCCGCCACGGCTAAAATAGTGATCGTCCTGTCGCTGGGCAATACGACATTATGCGTATTTGGACGCTGGATCAACCTTTAAGATTTTTTGCGGAATTGCCTTTTAAGACCTCAAAGGTTTTAAAAACCTTTGAGGTCTGCATCACAATCCCAACCGGTCCGGAAGTATCTTCCCGGGGTTCAATATGTTATAAGGGTCGAAAAGCTGCTTGATTCCCTTGAAAAGTTCAAGATGCGAAGGCGAAAACGCAATGTCCATGTAATTTTTCTGGACAAAGCCGATGCCGTGCTCCCCTGACAGCGTTCCGCCGAGGGACACCGTCAATTCAAAGATTTCCCGCACGCCCATGGGACCGTTGGTTTCCCAGGCCGCGTCGTCCAGATCGCCCTTGACGATGTTCACGTGCAGGTTTCCGTCGCCCGCGTGGCCATAGCAAACTGATTTGAACCCGTATTTGCTTCCAATTTGCTTGATGCCGCGCAAAAGCGTGGGCAATTCATACCGCGGGACCACGGTGTCCTCTTCTTTGTAAACGGAGTTCGCTTTGACCGCCTCGCCCACGGCACGCCGCAATTTCCAAAGCGCGTTTTTTTGCTCGTCCGAGTCGGCAAAGAGAATCTCATCGATATCGTATTTTTCCAGCAGCGTGGCGATCTGCTCGGCCTGTTGGAACAGGACATCCGGAAAATTCCCGTCGACCTCGATCAGCAGGTGCGCCTCCACCCTGTCACCGATCACCAGATTGACATTGTCGACGTACCGCAGGGTCCAGTCAATCGCGTCGCGTTCCATGAATTCGAGCGCGCTGGGGACGATGCCGGTACGAAAGATTTCGGCCACCGCCTCACACGCCTGTCCCGCGTCATAAAAGGGGACCAGC
>SXQR01000250.1 GCA_005792865.1 Flavobacterium sp.
ACGGCCTCCCCAGCCTCGACCGTCAGCGAGACGTCGTCGACGGCCTTCACGGTCGAAGAGGGCCGGAAGAAAACCTTCCGCTGGACGGGGAAATGGACCTTCAGGTGGTGGCACGGAACCCTGATGAAGTTCAACCCATCCACCAAATTTAAAGGCGAGGCCGATGAAATGCTCGCCAGGATTGATAACGACCTAAAGCAATACATTAAATAATGAGCATGGACCTAAAGAAAACCACGGCACCCGTAAACACGGTGACCTACAACAAGACCGCCATCGAAGAAGGGACCGGCAACATTTACGAAGCCATCACCATCATGGCGAAAAGGGCCAACCAGATCAATTCGGAGATCAAGAAGGAGCTCACCGAAAAACTCGAGGAGTTCGCGACTTACAATGACAGCCTTGAGGAAATCTTTGAGAACAAAGAGCAGATCGAGGTTTCAAAATACTACGAGAAACTTCCAAAACCGCATGCACTTGCGGTCCAGGAGTGGCTTGACGGAAAAATCTACCACAGGGACGCAAGCCTGTAAGATGTCGGTCCTTCGCGGAAAGAACATATTGCTCGGGGTCTCTGGCGGGATCGCGGCATATAAGACGGCCGCGCTGGTCAGGCTTTTGGTGAAATCGGGCGCCCGGGTTCGTGTTGTCATGACCCCGGCCGCCCGTGATTTCGTTACGCCCCTAACGCTTTCTACCTTATCGAATAACCCCGTCCATTGGGAGTTCTATTCATTGGAGGAAGGTTCCGAATGGAACAACCACGTTGAGATGGGCCTTTGGGCCGATCTGATGATCATCGCCCCTGCCACCGCGAACACGCTTTCAAAAATGGCAACCGGCAATTGCGACAACCTGTTGGTGGCCTGCTATCTGTCGGCCAAATGCCCGGTCTATTTCGCGCCCGCCATGGACCTGGACATGTACAAACACCCCTCGACGCTGGAAAGCCTGGAATCCCTGAAAAATTTCGGAAATATCGTGATTCCGGCCGCATTTGGTGAACTCGCCAGCGGTTTGGTGGGCGAGGGACGCATGACCGAACCCGAGGACATCGTCAGCTTTATCCAAAAAGATATTGAGTCGAGATTGCCGCTTCGGGGAAAAAAAATACTGGTTACCGCCGGGCCCACACACGAAGCGATTGATCCCGTGCGTTTTATTGGGAACCATTCCTCGGGAAAGATGGGTTTCGACATCGCCAATGAGGCGGCCTCGCAGGGCGCCCAAGTGGTCCTGGTCAGCGGGCCTGTTTCGCTTTCGGCCGATCACCCGGGCATCGAATTGGTGCGCGTGACCTCGGCACAACAGATGCTCGAGGCCTGCCAGAAGCATTTCCCTGACTGCGATGCCGCCGTTGCCGCCGCTGCCGTTGCCGATTTCAGGCCTGTAACGGCCGCGCCCGAAAAAATCAAGAAGGACGGCGCCACGATGGAAGTCATGTTGGAAAAGACCACGGATATCCTGGCCTGGATGGGGACCGTCAAGCAGGACAGGTTCCTCGTGGGCTTTGCACTGGAAACCGAAAATGAATACGGGAATGCCGTATCCAAGATCAAGAAAAAAAACCTAGATTTGATCGTTCTCAATTCGCTGCGTGACCAAGGTTCCGGATTTGGCCATCCCACCAACAAGGTGACGTTCATCGACAGAGAATTGCGCACCGAAGCCATGGAGCTCAAATCCAAGGAAGCGGTGGCGCGGGACCTGATCGCTAAAATTGCCGCACATTATGAATAAGATATTGCTCTGCCTGTTATTTGCCTGTACCGCATCGGTTGCGCAGCAGCTCAACTGCACCGTCACCGTCAATGCCGAGACCATCGCAAATGCCAATCCGCAAACCTTCAAGACGCTGGAGAATTCGCTTAATGAATTCATCAACCGAACGGATTGGACCGGTGAAAAATACGAACAGCACGAGCGCATTAACTGCTCGATGTACATTACCCTCAGCGCCTTTGGCAATGGGGATACCTACACGGCGTCGATCCAGGTCCAGAGTGCGAGGCCGGTCCACAATTCCACCTATTCCTCGCCGATACTGAACTTTAACGACAAGGACCTAAGCTTTCGCTACGCCGAATTCGAGCGGCTCGTTTTCAACCCGACGAGCTTCGATTCCAATTTGGTTTCGGTCGTGGCCTTTTATTGTTTCGTGATCATCGGCCTCGATGCCGATACGTTCGCGCCAGGTGGCGGAACACCATGGCTGGAGGTCGCGCGTGAGGTGGCCAACGTGGCACAGCAGGGCGGTTACAAGGGTTGGGCACAGGCCGACGGGAACCAGAACCGCTACTTTTTGATCAATGACCTGCTCTCGCCCACATATTCGCCGTTCCGCGATGCGATGTTCGAATACCATTTCGGGGGAATGGATACGATGGCGCGCGACCAGAAGGCGGCCAAGGAAAAGATCGCGAAGTCGCTTGAAACCCTGTCGCAACTCTATACGGTCAGGCCAAACGCTTTCCTTACAAGGGTTTTCTTCGATGCGAAGAGCGACGAGATCGTGTCGGTGTTTTCGGGCGGTCCGTCCATACCCGTGACGGGCGTCGTGGACAACCTGAACCGGATATCCCCGCTGAATTCCAGCAAATGGTCACGCATCAGGTTTTGATCCTGCCCCGATGCTGACCTCACTCCATATCGAGAATTTTGCGCTGATCGACAGCCTCTCCATCGATTTTTCTGATGGTTTTTCGATCATCACCGGCGAGACCGGCGCCGGCAAATCCATATTGCTGGGTGCGCTGGGCCTGGCACTTGGCAAACGCGCCGATTCCACATCCCTTCGCGATCCCGAAAAAAAATGTGTCATCGAAGCACATTTCGATGTCGCGGCCTATGGATTGGAGTCGCGTTTCGAGGACCTGGGGCTCGACTATGATCCGCAGACCATCATCCGCCGGGAAATCCTGCCGGGAGGAAAATCCCGCGCCTTTGTCAATGACAGCCCCGCTAACCTGCAGGCCCTGACAGAACTGTCGGCTAACCTGATCGACATCCATTCCCAGCACGAGACAAGGTCCCTGTCCGATTCCGAGAATCAATTCAGGATATTGGATGCCCTTGCCGGTAATGGGACGCTTTTGGCCGAATACACCCTGAAGCTTTCCCGGTATCGCGATATGCGGGCCGAACTTGAGGACATGCGCAAGCGATTCACCGATTCGGCGCGCGAAAGTGATTACAAGGCCTTCCTGCTCACCGAACTTACCGAGGCCCGGCTGGATGCGCTTGACCAGGCCGAACTGGAATCGGAAGGCGCGATGCTGGAAAACATGAGTTCCATCATGGAACAGCTCGAACGCGCTCGGGCATTTGCCGAGGATGAGCAGTTCGGGTTTTTGTCACCGCTGCGTGAATTCAAGGTGGGGCTCCAAAAACTTGCACCGTTTTCCAGTTCTTATGACGAGTGGGCCGCACGGGCCTCGGCATCGATGATCGAGCTGCGGGATCTGGTATCGGAACTTTCCGCGAACGCCGCCTCGCTTTCCGTCGATCCCGGACGTTTGGAAATCGTCAATGCACAATTGCAGGGGCTCTATAATTTGCAGAAGAAGCACCATGTCGCCACCGTTGCCGAACTCATCGAGATCCGCGATGGTCTGGCCGCCGCCGCCGATGTGGATGCGAACCTGGGTGAAAATATCGCCCGCACCGAAATTGAAATCGCGACCCTGGAGTCGGAACTCAAGGCGCTTGCAGGCCAGATCACCGCATCGCGAAGGGCCGCATCTCCAACGCTTTCCGAAAAGATCGGGTCGATCCTGCAAAACCTCGGCATGCCGCATGCGCTTTTCCAGGCCGATCTCTCCCCTGCACAGGACTTTCTTTTCAACGGCACCGACCGTATCGAGTTTATGTTCGCGGCCAACAAGGGTTCAGGGTTCGCGCCGATGCGCAAAGTCGCGTCCGGAGGCGAGATGTCGCGGATCATGCTGGCGGTCAAGGCGGTGCTGGCGGGATATGCGAAACTTCCGGCCATCATTTTTGACGAGATCGATACGGGCGTTTCGGGCGAAATCGCAGATTCCATGGGAAACATCATGAACGCGATGGCGCAGTCGATGCAGGTTTTTGCGATCACGCACCTTCCGCAGATCGCGGCCAAGGGCAGCCGCCATTACAAGGTCTTCAAGACGGTGTCCGATGGCCGCACCCAAACCGGTATTGCCGAACTCGAGGGCGAACGGCGGATCGCGGAAATCGCGCAGATGCTGTCGGGTTCGCAGGTCTCGGAGTCGGCCATAAATCACGCGCGGGCCTTGCTTTCGTGAGATAATCCGCTATATTTGTCGAGGCTAATCAATACCAATAATATGTACAATCTACTCAAAGGCAAAAGGGGCATCATCTTCGGCGCCCTGGACGAGAATTCGATTGCCTGGAAAACCGCCGAGCGCGTCCACGAAGAGGGCGGAACTTTCGTGCTGACCAACGCCCCGATCGCCATGCGCATGGGTACCATCAACCAATTGGCAGACAGGACCGGTTCCAAGATCATCCCCGCCGACGCCACGTCGGTACAGGATCTTGAGAAATTGGTTACCGAGGCGATGGAAATCCTGGGCGGCAAGCTCGATTTCGTTTTGCACTCCATCGGCATGTCGGTAAACGTCCGCAAGGGCAACCACTACACAAGCCAGAACTACGAGTATACACAAAAGGGCTGGGACGTTTCGGCCGTATCGTTCCACAAGGTCATGCAGGTACTTTACCAGAAAGATGCGATGAACGAGTGGGGCAGCATCGTCGCCCTTACCTACATGGCCGCACAGCGCGTTTTCCCCGATTACAATGACATGGCCGACAATAAGGCATACCTGGAGTCCATCGCGCGGAGTTTCGGGTATTTCTTTGGAAAGGACAAAAAGGTCCGCGTCAATACGATTTCACAGTCACCGACCCCAACCACAGCCGGACAGGGCGTGAAGGGTTTCGACGGCTTCATTTCCTACGCCGACAAGATGTCACCGCTGGGAAATGCGACGGCATTGGATTGCGCCAATTACACCGTTGCGATGTTCAGCGACCTCACGAAAAGGGTCACGCTTCAAAATCTCTACAACGACGGCGGCTTTTCCAATATGGGTGTCAGCCAGCAGGTTATGGAAACTTTTACGAAATAATAGTGTTAAACACAACGGCCCGCTTTTTTGGCGGGCTTTTTTTTTGCTTATCTTTAACGCTTGAACCAAAAACCTATTTTAATGAAGAAAATTACCTTTTTGCTTGCATGTCTTGGCCTTTTCGGCACCAAAAGCTATGTACAGTTCCCCGAGAGCTTTGAAGGCACAACTTTTCCACCGGCAGGTTGGGCTTCGTTTATCGGAACGAATCAGGCAGGTGCGGGCCAGAACTGGCAGCGCACTACCGCCGATTTTAATACCGGGACGGCCTCGGCTTTTGTTCGTTGGGACAATACAGCGCCCGGCGCCCCTAAGGAGGATTGGCTTGTAACGCCCCAGTTTACCGTAACGGCCGAAACCCCGAACCTCGCGTTTTTCCACCGTCAGCAATATACGTTTGACTATACCAATGGCTACGCGATCAAGGTTTCCACTACGTCCCAGACCGACCACGCGTCCTTCACGGATATATTGGTCATTCCTGAAAGCGCTGTCCCAATGACCTTCGGGCCGCAAATGGTGGACCTGAGCAACTACATTGGACAGCAGGTCTATGTTGCCTTTGTCATGACCAATGACGACGGTGACAACTGGCTGATTGATGATGTCAGTCTGTCGGCAGATGTGGAAGCGCCCCTTTGCGCGTCGGGTCCAACTCCTGCCAACGGAGCTGTAAATGTGCCAACCGGTGAGTATACATTCTCATGGGTCGCACCGGAAGGCGATGTTCTGTCTTACAACCTCTACGCCGGCGACAGCCCTACGACAGCCACGATGCTTGTGGGTAACTTTACCGAAACCAGCGTGACCCTTAATATCACCGGCTTCAATGCCACCATTTACTGGCAGGTCGTTCCTGTCAATGCGGCGGGTCCCGCTACAGGTTGCGATGTTTGGAGTTTCACAACTGAAAGTGCTCCGGGCTTCTGTCTGGATGTTCCGAATGGCCAGTGGCCGACGGGGACGGAAGGCTTCACTCCTGAAGTCTGCGACGGTGTCACCATCAATGAAATCGTGGCGAACGCCTATACGGGTGAATATTCAATTGTCAACGTTACCGAAGGGCAAACCTACACCTTTATCAGTGGGACGACCGATTTCGTGACCATCGGCAACTCCGACGGCGCGATCAGCTATGGCGCGGGAGAATCTCCCTTCACGTGGGTTTCGACCACGACCGGACAGGTGTGGTTCATCAGCCATAATAACGACCAGTGTGAATACGAAAGTGTCAATCGCGTGCGCGCCGTTATCTGCGGGGTTCCTTCGGATGAAACGCCCGATTACGCAAATCTTCAATACCCGTCCAACGAGACGATAGTAGAAGGAGGATCGATCACGGTTTACGGCCAGGTTTATGAAGCGGGACTTACCGATGTCGAGCCGGGACTTACCGGACAGGCCGAAGGCATCCAGATGTGGGTTGGCGTCAGCGCGGAAAATACGGATCCGGCTACCTGGTCTTCAGATCAGTGGGTGGAAGGTGAGTGGAATGCACTTGCCCAGGTTACCAATAACGACGAATACATGGCGGTAATTGGGCAGGACCTTGAGCCGGGCATGTATTATTTTGCCACTCGCTGGAGGCTGAACGACGGCGGATATGTTTATGGCGGTACCGACGGGACAAACGGAAACTTCTGGGACGGAACCACATACAACAGTGGTGTCCTTACGGTAACTCCTGCACCGGCTCCCAACAATGACGAATGTACAGGCGCATTTCCCCTGACTCCCGGCGGAGATTTCGCTTCGGGTGCATTGACGACGACCAACGTAGGTGCGACGGCTCCAGACAGCCCGCTGCCTTCCTGCCAGGAATTTGCTGTTGAAAACGTATGGTACAGTGTTGTGGTTCCAGATTCGGGAAGCCTGACATTTGAGACCGGAACCGTAGAAGGTTCGGATTTCCAGGATACCGTGATGGTCATTTATTCAGGAACCTGCGGATCACTGACCGAAATTGGATGCAGTGATGACGAAGGCACCGACCTTTTCTCATTGATCACCGTGTCTGGACGTGACCCGGGCGAAACACTCTATGTGAGTGTCTGGCGGTATGACAACGACAACGCCGATACGGGAGCGTTCCAGATCTCTGCTTATGATGCGTCACTCACCGCTCCTGTGTTTGCGGGAGGCTCGTTCTCATATTATCCGAACCCGGTGAAGAACGTGTTGAACGTCTCTGCTGCGAATGAAATTTCATCAGCAAGCGTTTACAACATGTTGGGCCAGCGCGTACTTACCGCGCAATTGGGCACGACCATCGGATCGGTTGACATGAGCGCACTGCCAAAAGGAGCGTACCTCGTAAAACTGTCATCGGGCAAAGCCGAGAAAACCATCAAGGTGATCAAGGAATAATCCTAATATTTCAAATTATAAAGCCGCCTTATCGGGCGGCTTTTTTTATGCTTTAACATTTTTTTATAAATTAGGCGCACATTAAACCGCAACATGAAAAAAATTACCTTTTTCCTACTGACGTTCTCCTCCTTGCAACTTGCCGCACAATCGGTGGCAGGATACTCATTTGCCGAATCCACCGAAACGTATGCCGCGGTCGCCGGCACGAATTCCACCGCGACGGGTGATGACGGGACACAGAACAATGTCCCCATCGGCTTTGCCTTCCCTTTTGGAGGCGCCGAATATACGGCCATGAGCATCAGCACCAACGGCTTCATCCGCCTCGGGGCTGCCGTGGGACCCAACAATTGGATCAATGAATTGGGTTCGGCCTCTCCGCAAAGCCCGTTGATTGCCGCCTTCTGGGATGACCATAACCGCGGGACAGGTGCCATCCGTTATGCCCTGTCGGGTTCAGCGCCTAACAGAACGATGGAAATCGGTTGGAACAACATCAATATTTCGGGCGGGGGGACCTCCAGTGCCACAAACTTTGCATCGTTTAAGATGAGGCTGCATGAGACCACGGGCCAGATCGACTTTATATACGGCACGGTAATGACGCCTGTCGGTACGCCATCGGCCAGCATTGGGATCAATGGTGAGGCAGATTTTGTAAGCGTCATGCCCGCTCCGGCCGGAGGAGTCGCTTCCTCTTCGACCGCCGTCAACAATATCGCATCGACCGCCGATGTCGCCGGTCGGAAATATACCTTCATGCCGACGCCGCAGTGCGCCTCGACGCCCGATCCCGGAGACGCGTTGTCGACTGCGACGGCAGTTTGCGAGGATGTCACCTTTACCTTGTCGCTTTCAAATGACTTCGCTGAGTACGGCCTTTCCTTCCAATGGCAGTCATCGGCAAACGGAAGCGATTTCGACGACATTGCCGGGGCCAACGGGCGCGAACTTTCCACCACCCAGGACCAAGCGACTTTTTACCGTGCGGTCGTATCCTGCGCCGCTGGCGGTTCGGCCATCAGTGAGGCTGTAGCGGTTTTGCAGACGCCAAACGACGAATGCTACTGTTATCCCAATTATGATTTCGGCAAGACCGACGGCGACCTGATCTCGAATGTCGTGATCACCGGAACCACGCTGGCGAACAATACGGGAACCTTGCCCGTGAATCCCTTTTACTCGGTATTCCAGGGCGAGCCTTATCACACGGCCGAACTCCAGGCAGGGGCGACGTACGAAATCCAGGTTACGGTGGGTTCATATGCGCAGCAAAACGTTGCGGTGTGGATAGATTACAACGACGACCTCGTGTTTTCGGCCGATGAGAAAGTGGGCTTTACGACCGAGGAAATCGGCTCTAATGGAACCGGTACGTTCGAAATCCAGCTGGCGTGCGATCCTCCGGCGGGCGAGCACCGCATGCGGATTCGCGATGTCTGGAACCTGCAGGGGACTTTGATTGATCCTTGCGCCACTTATGGTTACGGCGAAACTGAAGATTACAATATCACCATCCTCGCCGGTGAGGCCTGTGCCCCGGTGGGCAGCGTTACGCTTGGCAATGTCAATTCCTCCAGCGCACTCCTGTCATGGGAAGCAGGTTGCGGCCATACTTCATGGGATGTCTTCGTGGGGCCTGCGGGTGGGCCTTCGCCTGCCATGGCGAACTACGTAAACGTCACCGCGCCCTTGGTGATTGACGGACTTGAAGCATCGACCGATTACGACGTCTGGATCCTTGCCCATTGCGGCGAGGAGCTTGACAGCGGCTGGGCGGGACCTTTCGCCTTTACGACCGCGGTCATGGCCGTGGCCAATGACGAATGCAGCACCGCATTCGCGCTTTCGGCCGGTGGCACTTTTGAGGATTTTCCGTTGACCGCCACCAATGTCGGCGCTTCAAAATCCATTGGACCGCCCAATCCCACATGCGGCACTTTCGCGTTTGGCGGGGATGTGTGGTTCAGTGTAGTGGTCCCTGAAAGTGGCAGCATCAGCCTCGAAACCAGGCCCGAACCGGGTTCCGAACTTAATGACACGGCGATGAGCGCTTATTCGGGAGATTGCGGATCGCTTGTCGCATTGGGATGCAGCGATGATGAGGGCCTGGAAGCATTTTCAATCCTTAACCTGACCGGCCTGACCCCAGGACAGACAATCTACGCGCGCGTTTGGGAGTACGCAAACGATACATTTGGAAACTTCAGGGTTTCGGCCTATCATGCCTCGTTGTCATCGGCTGGTCACGACTTGCGCACGATCAGGCTATACCCAAATCCCGCAGGTAATTTTCTCAACATCAGCGGTATCGAGGGCAAAATCACCATCCACAATGCACTCGGGCAAAAGGTCATGGTCGTGGAATCGGTGGGCGAGCAACCTATCGACGTTTCAGGTCTGTCGGCCGGCGTCTATATGGTGCAGGCGTATGGCGGCGACCGGCCCATGACGGCAAAATTCATCAAGCAGTAAGACAAGCCGCCTTCGGGCGGTTTTTTTTTCGAGTATATTTGGGCTATGAAATTTTCGGTGATCGTCCCGGTTTACAACCGCCCGCAGGAATTGCAGGAATTGCTGGCCAGCCTGTCGGCACAGGAGAGCGCACCGAAATTTGAGGTAGTGGTCATCGAGGACGGCTCGGCACTCAAGAGCGACGAGATCGTCAGGCTTTTCCCTCAGATGGAAATTGTATATCATGACAAGCCCAATACGGGCCCGGGCGACTCGCGCAATACGGGAATGAAGATGGCTTCGGGCGATTATTTCCTGATCTTCGATTCGGACTGCATTTTGCCACCGCATTACCTGCAGACGGTCAGATCATGCCTGGAGGCTGCGCCGGTCGATTTTTTTGGCGGGCCCGATGCGGCGCTCGATTCATTTTCCGAGATACAGAAGGCCATCAACTTTGCGATGACCTCGCTGCTGACCACGGGCGGTATCAGGGGCGGTTCGGAAAAAATC
>SXQR01000251.1 GCA_005792865.1 Flavobacterium sp.
AAGACCGTTTCCCATGGACGAAAATCTCATAGCAGACTGCCGCAAAATGCACCGCGATGCCCAGCGCCAGGTCTATGAGCTGCTTTCGCCAAAACTTTACCGTACCTGCAAGCGCTATCTCAGGCACGAGGAAGACATAGAAGAGGTACTTGCGGATGCCTTCTTCACGATTTTTACCAAACTCGATCAACTCAAGGAATTGAAAGCGTTTGAAGGCTGGGCGCGGCGGATCACCGTCAACCTGTGCCTGCTGACCATCAGGAAAAATGTCAATTTCAATATGTACCTGGACGATATGCCGGGCCATTATTTGCCCGCGCCGGACCTCACGGTGCTGGAGGAAGGCGACCTGTTGGCACTCCTGGACAAAATTCCCGAGGGGTGCAAGACCGTCTTCAACCTATTTGTCGTCGAGGGTTATGGTCACAAGGAAATCGCGCAAATGTTGGGCATTTCCGAAGGTACCAGCAAATCGCAGCTCAACGCCGCCAAAACAAAATTGAAAGTACTGGTCAACAATTTATATTACCAAAAAGCAAACTTGTCATGAAAGACGACGAAAAAATATTCGGAGCGTTCAGGCAAGCCGCCGACCGCGAACCACAGGACGCTTTCCCTGCCATGGAAAAGGTCTGGCGACGCGTGGAGGAAAAACTCGACAGGCGCGAACTCCGCCATGGCATGGACCGCTGGAAAAAGCTTGCGATTGCCGCTTCGGTTTTGTTGTTGTGTTCCCTGGCATATTTCCTGACGGCCGACCGCGAGCCTGCCAAACAACAGGTCGTGATCGCCCTTCCGGAAACGGAGCCTGCAGAAATCCAGGTATTGCCGTTGCCCAACAAAAGGGATTCTGCGAAGATCATCATCCTGGAACCCCGGCGCGCCATCGTGCAGTCCGCAACACCGGAAGTGATCGCTCCCGCGTCGGAGGCCGTCGCAAACAGGCCTTTTTCCATACCGTCGGAACCGGAACAATCATTTGTTCAACCGGAAGCGATTCCGGAGCCTGAGGCCGTCGCCGCAGAGAACATGGGCTCACAGGTAGAAATGGCGGTTGCCGAGCCCAAAAAAGCCGCTCCGGTCAAAAGCGAGCCGCTGCTGATCGTGGACGGAAAAGCCGTCGCAGGCAAGAATTACTCGGAAGGCAAAAATGTATCGGCGGACGAGGAAACCGAAACCATCGTCCTGGACGAGCCGCTTTATATCATCAACGGGGTCCACTATACCGAAGAGGAAATGTTCGGGCCCAATCCCACAAGCCCGTATGCACCCCTCAACCGGCAGGAAATTGAAAGCGTTAAGGTGCTCCATGGCAAGGAAGCCACGGCCGCTTATGGGGAAAAGGGCAAGAAAGGCGTTCTGATCATCAAGACCAAAGACGGAAAACCCGCTTCACCGCTCAGGGTGAAAACCAGATAAATTCTTCCAACCTTCTTAAAACATCCAATCATGAAAAATCAAGGTATTTTTTCATCGGGCATCGTCATGCTCGTACTTTTCCTGGCCTTTCCGGCACAAATGCTTTATCCGCAGGCCAGAAAGACCATTACCGGGACCGTTTCGGATGCCGTCGGGCCGATTCCCGGGGCCAACGTCTTTGTCAGGAATGACAACAAGCGCCAAACACAGACCGATATCGACGGACGGTACACGATCGACGCCGCAAAGGGCGAGACCATCGTCTACAGTTATGTCGGGATGACAACCAGGGAAGTTGTGGTGGGCAACCGCAGCGTGATCAACGTAACGCTTGACGAAGGGGCCCGGCTAAGCGAAGTGGTCGTCACCGGTACGTTGGGCATCAAGCAAACCCGTGATGCGGTCGTATCGGCCCAGGAAGTACTAAAACTAACGCCCCGCTCCGCCGCGGTAAGGGAGCGCAAAAAATTGGTCAAACCCGATGCCAACACCATCGCGCATCAGGGTTCGGATCACGACGAGGAAGATTACGGCACCTTTGTGGAAAACGCGTTTCAGGATCCCTTGCGGACGGCACTCTCCACCTTTTCCATCGATGTGGACAATGCTTCCTATACCAATGTCCGGCGGTTCATCAATCATGGCCAGGCCGTTCCCAGGGATGCGGTCCGTGTCGAGGAGATGGTGAACTTTTTCAAGTATGACTATCCGCAACCTTCCGACGGGCATCCCTTCTCCATCAATTCGGATTATGCCGAATGCCCCTGGAACAGCGGCCACAAACTGTTGCGCATCGGGCTGCAGGGAAAGATACTGCCAACCGAAGGGCTTCCGGCCTCGAACCTGGTTTTCCTGATCGACGTATCGGGTTCCATGTCGGATGAAAACAAATTGCCGCTATTGAAACAATCCATGAAAGTGCTGTTGAAGGAACTCCGGGAAGTGGACAAGGTCTCGATCGTGGTTTACGCCGGCGCGGCAGGCCTGGTCCTGTCCCCGACTCCGGGCAACAGTCCCGAAATCATCGCGGCGTTGGACAACCTGCAATCGGGAGGAAGCACGGCCGGCGGTGCAGGAATCGAATTAGCCTACAGGATCGCCTTGGAAAACTTTATCAAAAACGGAAACAACCGCGTGATCCTGGCCACCGACGGTGATTTCAATGTTGGCAGCACATCGGCCGCGAGCATAGAGAAACTGATAGAGGAAAAGCGCAAGTCGGGCGTGTTTCTCACCGTGCTTGGCTTCGGTATGGGCAATTACAAGGACGCGAGGCTCGAACTCCTGGCCGACAAAGGCAACGGTAACTATGCCTACATCGACAATCTGCAGGAAGCCAACCGCTTCCTCGGCCGCGAATTCAAGGGAAACATGTTCGCCATAGCAAAAGATGTCAAGATCCAGATCGAATTCAATCCCAAACAGGTAAAATCCTATCGACTTATCGGCTACGAAAACCGCGTACTCCGGGACGAGGACTTTACCAACGACGCCATCGACGCGGGTGAACTGGGCAGCGGCCATACGGTTACGGCCCTGTATGAGATTATCCCGCACGGGATCAAAAGCGAATTGTTGCCGGAAACCATAAAGTTGAAATATACCGATACGAAGACAACCGCCGCAACGGCCATATCCGAGCTCGCCACGGTGAAATTCAGGTACAAATTGCCGGAAGGTAAAGAAAGCATGGAAATGGTCCGGACAATCTCCAACCGTGCGACCAGCCTGGATCAGTCAGCCGAAGACATGAGGTTCAGCGCAGCGGTGGCGTGGTTTGGGTTGAAGTTGCGGGATTCCAAACTCATCAGGGACAAATCGTCCGAAGCGATCATGACCCTGGCGCGATCTGGCCTGTCAAAGGACCATGACGGATACCGGGCCGAGTTCATGCGGCTCGTTGAAGCCGTCCAATAAAAAGATGCCCCTTCCCGGGGCATTTTTATTTCTCGATCTCCCGAAGGCTTTCCATTTTCTTGTGTGCCAGGAACCCCTTGATGTCCTCAAAATGCTCTCGGACGCGTTTGTTCCCAAATTCGAATACCTTTTCGGCCAGCCCATCCAGGAAGTCGCGATCGTGCGAGACCAGGATGAGCGTTCCGTCAAAATCGCGAAGCGCATCCTTGATGATGTCCTTGGTCTTCATGTCCAGGTGATTGGTGGGCTCATCCAAGATGAGCAGGTTGACGGGCTCGAGCAGGAGCTTGATCATGGCAAGCCGCGTCTTTTCGCCTCCCGAAAGGACCTTGACCTTCTTTTGGATGTCATCGCCGCCAAACATGAACGCGCCCAGGATGTTCTTGATCTGCGTGCGGATGTCACCCACGGCAATCCGGTCGATGGTGTCGAAAACGGTCAGGTCGCCGTCGAGCAATGACGCCTGGTTTTGCGCGAAATACCCGATCATGGCATTGTGCCCGATCTCGACCTTTCCCGAATCCGGCTGGAGTTCTTTCATGATGGCCTTGATCATCGTCGATTTACCCTCGCCGTTCTTGCCAACGAATGCTACTTTCTGGCCACGTTCGATCACAAGGTTCGCATCCCGGAAAACCACGTGGTCGCCGTAACTCTTGCAAAGGTCAGACACCACAACAGGATACTGCCCGCTGCGTGGCGAAGGCGGGAACTTTAGCCGCAACGCCGAATTGTCCACTTCATCAACCTCAACGGGCACGAGTTTCTCCAGCATCTTGACGCGGGACTGCACCTGCAAGGTCTTGGAATAGGTTCCCTTGAAGCGCTCGATGAACTCGGTATTTTCGGCAATCATCTTTTGTTGTTCCTCGTAGGCCTTGAGCTGGTGGGTGCGACGGTCCTTGCGAAGTTCCAGGTAGTGCGAATATTTTGCCTTGTAATCGTAGATGCGGCCCATCGTGACCTCGATCGTGCGGTTTGTTATGTTATCGACAAAGGCGCGGTCGTGCGAGATCACCATCACCGCCTTGGCCGAGTTCACCAGAAAATCCTCAAGCCATTGGATGCTCTCGATATCCATGTGGTTGGTGGGTTCATCGAGAAGGATCAGGTCGGGTTTTCGAAGCAGGATTTTCGCGAGTTCGATGCGCATCCGCCATCCTCCCGAAAATTCGGAGGTTGGCCTGTTGAAATCCCCCCTTTCAAAGCCGAGCCCCTTGAGGACTTTTTCCACTTCGGCTTCATAATTGACCTCCTCGATGGAGTAGAATTTTTCGCTTACCTCCGAAACGCGCTCGATAAGTTTCATGT
>SXQR01000252.1 GCA_005792865.1 Flavobacterium sp.
AAAAAGAATTTTATGAAAACATGTGGTTTCACCGTCCACAACGCTCGGGAAGCCGGTCGTAATTGAGACCTCAAAGGTTTTCAAAACCTTTGAGGTCTTTTGGGGAACAGGATTTACGCAGAAAATGTCGCGAATAGTCCAATAAAAAAGCCGCTCCTTTTGGAACGGCCCTCAATTATTATTTAATGGTGGTTACGCTTTCACCAACTGCAACTCGATCGCAACCCTTACATCATCGCTCACCAAGACACCACCGGCCTCGAGCGCCGAGTTCCAGGTCAGACCCCAATCCTTGCGGCTGATCTTGCCCTCAACGGCCATCACCGCCTTTTCATTGCCCCACGGATCCTTCATGATCCCGCCAAATTCCACCGGCAGGGCTACCTTTTTGGTTTGCCCGTTCATGGAAAGGTTTCCGTCAAGTTGGTAACCCGAACCCGATTTGACCAACGTTCCGTTGAACTCGATTTTAGGGTTCGCTTCGGCATTGAAAAAGTCGGCGCTGCGGAGGTGCTGATCGCGATCGGCGTTGGCCGTGTTCACCGATTCCGCATCCGCGCTGAATTCCACCTTCGCATTGTCGAAATTATCGTCCTGCGTCGTGATGGTTGCATCGTACTTGTCAAATGTGCCCGAGACCGTGGTGAACATCATGTGCTTTACCTTGAACCCGATCTGCGAATGCGTGGTGTCAATTTTCCATTTAGTTTCCATAATCCTGTATTTTAGCTATTTAAATTTACAATTATATATTCGTTATATTGACATGGGGACTTCCATCAATAAGATTTCGGCGTTGGATGTGGCCTCGATTTTGAGCGAATCGACGTCCCAGATTCCAAACCCGTCGCGTCTGCCGAGGGCCTGGCCATTGATCTTAACATCTCCGTCCAACACAAAAGCATAAACCCCATTGCCTTTTTTCTTCAGGTCATAGGAAATATCTGTTCCGCTGTCAAATTTTCCAAGTTGGAACCAGGCATCCTGATTGACCCAGACGCCGGCATCTTCGGGGTTTGGGGACAAGATCTGCTGGAGCTTGTTTTGCCGGTCCTCTTCCACCAGCGTGATTTGGTCATATCGGGGTTTGGCAGAGCGCTTGTTGGGGATGATCCATATCTGCAGGAATTTGACCTCCTTGTCTTTATTATGGTTGAATTCGCTGTGCTCAACACCCGTTCCGGCGCTCATGACCTGGATGTCTCCCTTGCGGATGATGGTCTGGTTGCCCATGGAATCCTGGTGTTGGAGGTCGCCTTCCAGCGGGATCGAAATGATTTCCATGTCGCTGTGCGGATGTTTCCCAAAACCCATTCCCGGGGCCACCGTGTCGTCATTCAACACCCGAAGCGCGCCAAAATTCATCCGGTCCGGATTGTAATAACTTGAGAAGCTGAAGGTGTGATAACTTTTGAGCCAGCCAAAGTCGGCCACTCCGCGCGTGTCGGCACGGTGAAGAACAAAATTTTCCATTGTTTTTGTTTTTTGGCTTTGGTTCAAGAACCTTGCTGATACACCGGCGAATGCGGCACCTGCGGTGAGAATCGTCTTGAATATGAAATCCCTGCGAACCATAACCTGTTGATTATGAAGCAAAGTTACGGTCGATGGAAACGATGGGCACTTGACCTATGTCAAGAAATCAACCGCGCTTCAAAAGATTGGATTTCATGCGGCTGAAGAATTCGGGCGTAACGCCGATGTAGGAGGCCACCATGCGTTGGGGCAGCCGTGCGACCAGGCCGGGATATTTGTTGCAGAACTTCTCAAACCGTGCCTCGGCCGTCAGGCTCAGTTTGTCCATGATGCGTTGCTGGTTGGCCACCAGTGAATTTTCCACCAGTATCCTGAAGAATCGTTCGAGTTTTGGAATTTCGCGGTACATGATCTCCTGGTCGTCCTTTGTAAGGACCACGATCTCGGCGTCTTCGACCACATCGATGAAGAGTTCGCCGGGCTTTTGCGAGATCAGGCTGTACATGTCGCTGATCCACCAGCCGTCGCAGGCGATGTTCAGGACATGCTCGACGATGTTGTCATTGATGGTGAAACTTCTCAGGATGCCGCTGTTGACAAAGTATGATTGCCGGCAGATGGTGCCCGCGTGGTGAAGCACGGTTTTGGCCTTGACCTGCTCCATGTAGGTACGCGAAAGCAACAGTTCCTGTTCCGATGGTGTCAGGTCCACATGCAGCGCAATGTTCTCCAGGATCGAAGCCATCCCGTAAAGGTATTAAATTACCTCCACCTTTGCGGCCGCCGACTTTGCCCTTTCCACGACGCCGAGGATATCGGTGCCGACGTTATCCCAACAAAGCACGACGCCCATCCGGCGGTTGGGCCTGCAACTTGGCTTGCCGAAAATCCTGAAATCGGTTTGGCGCAGGGCCGCGACATCCTCGATCCCCTTAAATTCGGGATGTTCCGAATGATGTACCGCCAGGATGACGGCACTTGCGCCCGCGCGTTCAAGGGTAATCTCGGGAATGGGCAGTCCCAGAACGGCCCGAAGGTGCAGCTCGAATTCATTGAAGTTCTGGGTCCCGGCGAGTGTGACCATGCCCGTATCGTGGGGCCGGGGTGACAGTTCGGAGAAATAGACCCTGTCCCTGGCAATAAAAAATTCCACGCCAAAAAGCCCGGCTCCCCCCAGTGCAGAGGTGACCTTCGCGGCCATTTCACAAGCTTCCTGGAGCCGTGCGCTTTCCATCACGGCGGGTTGCCAGCTTTCGCGGTAATCCCCGGATTCCTGCCGGTGACCAATGGGTGGGCAAAACAGCACCGGTCCATTCTTTTGCGTCACGGTGAGCAGCGTGATCTCATATTCAAAATCCACGAACGCCTCTACGATCACCTCGACCAGGTCACCGCGCGACCCTTCGACCGCATATGCCCAGGCCTTTTCAATGTCCACTTCACTGCGGATGGTGGACTGGCCCTTGCCAGATGAAGACATCAGCGGCTTGACCACACATGGCATGCCAACCGCAGCTACGCCCTCACGAAGTTCCTGAGCCGTGGTCGCGTACCGGTAGGCAGCGG
>SXQR01000253.1 GCA_005792865.1 Flavobacterium sp.
ATCGCTGAACATGCGGGCCTTGAGCAGGCGTTGCATCGAATAATAGATCCCCGCGAACATGGCGTTGCCCACAAAGGCGAAGATCACGGCGTTGGTGTGCAGCGGGCGGAGCCTCCCGAATGAAAGCCACGAGATACCGTCGGTGATGTTGGGGAAGATGAACATCAGCGCGAGCAGGAGCCCTACCGACATCCCGATCACCCCGAAGGCAATGGTCGCGTAGATGAATTTTTTGACGATCTTGTTGTCGTAGTGAAATTGCTGCATTTCCATTTTACAGGTCTTGTTTTGGTTCTTCTTTCGGCTGGGTGAGCTCGTCCTCAAACAGCATTCGTACCGAGGGCGTGTAATCGTCCTCGTATTGTCCGCTGCGCACCGCCCTCACGAAAGCCGTGAGGAAGCAGGCCGCCACGATGATGCTTATCGAAATAAGCAGGTAAATCACGCTCATACCCTGGATTTTTGACAAAATTAAGTTTGCGGCATCCGGTAAATAATGACATTTATCATGCGGCCGCCGGATTTGTGATATTTGTGCTATGCGAGGCGCGTTTGGTGGATTCGGCCGGCGTTTTGCGGTGCCGAAGCGCCCTTGCCTGCCAGTTGCTCATCAGCGTCACGAAAGAGATCACCGTGACCGTGCTGAGCGGCATGATGATGGCGGCCACCAGTGGCAACAGGTTGCCCGTGACCGCGAAACTCAGCCCGACGACATTGTAAAGGAGCGAGAGCCCGAAGCTGAGGCGGATGGTCAGCATCGCTTTTTTGGACAACGCCAGGAAGGTATCGAGTTTTTCTAATCGCGATGCGTCGAGGATCGCGTCGCACGCCGGCGAAAAGACATTGACATTCTCGCTCACCGCCACGCCAACGTTGCTTTTGGCGAGCGCCCCGGCATCGTTTAGCCCGTCGCCCACCATCATGACGTTGTGGCCACTGTCGCGCAGTTGCGCGATGCACCGGAGTTTTTCATCGGGCGTGCGGTCAAAGAGCATTTGGGCATTGGGCGGAAGGAATTTGGCCAATGTGGCGCGCTCGCCTTCATTGTCGCCGGAGAGGATCATCAGCCTGAATTTGCGGCCGAGTTTCAGGAAAAGCCGTTTCAATCCCGACCGGTACGAATTGCGAAAGACGAACTTGCCGTAATATTTGCCATCGATGCTGACGTGGACGCAGGTCTGCAGATGGTCGCCTGCCCCAATCGTGCCCGCGAACGACGCCGAACCGATCGCTACCTCATGGCCCCCGACCACACCACGGATGCCGCGTCCGGTCACTTCCTCGAATTCGGGGACCGGCATTACGGTTGAGGCTTCCAGATAATCATATGCCATGCGGCTGAGCGGATGGTTGGACACCCGTAAAAGGCTTTTGATCATCGATATCTCATCGGTTTCAGCAACGCGGCCCTGCCAGGAAATCTCCGACTTTTTGGCGCTGGTGATCGTCCCGGTCTTGTCAAACACGATCGTATCGATTTTGGCCATCTGTTCAATGACCTGCGCGTTCTTGAGGTAAAATTTCTCGCGACCGAATATCCGCAGGACATTGCCCAGTGTAAAGGGAGCGGTTAGTGCCAGGGCGCACGGGCAGGCCACGATCAGCACGGCCGTGAAAACGTTGAAGGCGGTGTCGATGTCATAAAACATCCAATACCCGAATCCCGCAAAGGCGATGAGCAAAAGCACCGGAGTGAAATAGTGGCTGATGCGATTGGTGATGGTCTCGAAACTTTCAGATTGCTTGTTGAAAACATCGTTGCCCCACAACTGCGTCAGGTAACTCTGGGACACGGGCTTGAGCACCTGCATCTCCATGGGCGCCCCAACATGCCGTCCGCCCGCGAAGAGCTTGTCGCCGGAAACCTTTTCCACAGGGATTGACTCTCCCGTGACGAAGCTGTAATCAATGGAGGCCGTGGCACTGATCAGGATGCCATCTGCCGGAATCAACTCGCGATTGCGCACCAGGAGCCGGTCTCCCTTTGCGATCTCGTGGACCGGGACGCTTTCCTCCATGCGGTTCGCATCGATCCGGGTGACCGCAACCGGGAAATATGATTTGTAATCGCGCTCAAAACTCAGGAACCCGTAGGTTTTCATCTGGAACATCTTGCCCAGCAGCATGAAAAAGACCAGGCCCGTAAGCGAATCGAAAAAACCCTGCCCGAAGCCCATCACGATATCGGCCGTGCTCCGGATAAACATCACGACGATGCCCAGGGCGATGGGGATCTCGATGTTGAGCATGCGCGCCCTGATCGACCGCCAGGCCGCGACATAATAGATGTTTGCCGAGTACAGGAAACTTGGCAACGCGAGCGCGAAGGTCAGCCACCTGAAGAATCCCTTGTATTGTTCCAGCCAGAATTCGCCCACCTCGAAATATTCGGGGAAGGAGAGGAGCATGATGTTCCCAAAGCTGAAGAACGCCACCGCGAGGCGGAAGGTCAGCGAATTATCGGATTTGACTTTTGTCGCGCCATAATCCTCAAGGCTGATATAGGGTTCGTAACCGATGGAGGCCAGCAAGGCGACAATTTCCTGCAGGGACACCCTGGACTTGTCAAAATCGATCCTGACGCGTTTGGCCGGAAAGTTGACCTGCGACGCCACGATGCCCGGTTGAAGCCGCGTTAGGTTTTCAAGTATCCAGATGCACGAACTGCAATGGATATGCGGAATATTGAGCGTTGCGATGCAGGTATCGCCCTGTTCAAAATCAAGGAGCTTTTGGGCGATCTCGGGGTTGTTGAGAAATCCGTAACGGTTGCCGTCGGCATTGGGCGTAGCCCCTGGATTGCGCTCCAGGTCATAGTACTTGGTCAGGCCGTTGGCCGAAAATAGCTCATAGACCGTCCGGCAGCCCGCACAGCAAAAAGACCTATGGTCAAATCTTATCTCGTCCTGCGCCGCATACTCCAATCCGCAGTGAAAACAGGCCCTCGCATCCATAACTCCTCTTTTACGACGGCAAAGTTCCACAGGTACAGTCAGTTAAAAAATGACATTTGTCATGGAATTGGTTTAATTTTGCAGCCGATTCCAATTTGGGTATGAGTAAATGTGAACAATGCATCGTGCGTGAATTCAGTTCCCTGAAGGCGCTCGGCAAGGACGAACTGATCAGGCTGGCGACCTGCAAGACCGCGATAACCATCAGGAAAGGGGACGCGATCTTCCAGGAGGGCGAGCACGTCAAGGGCGTTTTTTGCGTCAAGGACGGCGTTTGCAAGATGACCAAGCTCAGCGCAAACGGGAAGGACCAGATTGTCAAGCTCGTCAAGAAAGGGGAGTTGCTCGGCCAGCGCTCGATGATCAGCGACGAACCCGCGAACCTCACCGCCGTTGCCCTCGAGGACATGCAGGTTTGCTTTATCCCCAAGAGCGAGATCCTGGGTTTCTTCAATACCAACAATAAATTTTCGATGAACGTGATGCGCACCATCTGCGGCGACCTTAAGGATGCCGACGACCTGATGGTGGGCATGGCGCAAAAGACCGTGCGGGAAAGGCTTGCCTCGACATTGCTGTACCTGGAGGAAAATTTTGGGAGCAATCCCGATGGTTCGCTCAGGTTGCAACTCTCGCGGGAGGAGATCGCGAGCATCATCGGCACGGCCACCGAAAGCTGCATCCGCCTGATGAGCGAGATGAACAAACAGGGGCTCATCGCGCTCGCCGGAAAGAAAATCACGCTCACCGACAAGCCCGGGCTGCGTCGCGCGCAGGGCGAAAATTAGCAACCATATATTTTTTTACGTTCGCATGTCGGGCGTTTGAAATAATCCTTAACTTTGAACCGCAAAGTACATTGTATGAAATCGGAACAGGAATATTACAACGACCTGACGCAGATCAGGACCATGATGGAACGCTCCACCAAGTTCCTGTCGCTCGCGGGCTGGTCCGGTATCATGGTAGGCGTCCTTGGGCTCGCGGCGGCGGCGCTTGCCATCTGGAAGACTGGCGAGAGTGGAAGCGCCGCACAATTATCCGCCAACCTTTCGAGTCCGGGCGTGCAAATGCTAATTGGCGGCGCGTTGCTTACGCTGGTCATCGCGGTCACCATCGTGGCGTGGTTTTCCTGGAAAAAATCGGCCCGGCTCGGGCAACCTGTCTGGAATGCGGCCGCGCGCAGGCTCGTGGTGAACATGGCAATTCCACTGGCAACGGGCGGCATCCTGGCATTCATCCTGGCGTTGCAGGGCATAGCGGGGCTTATTCCTGCCGTGACATTGCTGTTCTATGGTGCGGCCATGCTCAACGCCGGAAATTTCACTTTCGGGGAAGTCCGGTATTTGGGCATGATCGAAATGGCGCTGGGGTTGCTTGCGGCCTGGATTACCACGTACAGCCTGGTCATCTGGGCATTTGGATTTGGCGTGATGCACATTGTTTACGGGATTTACCTGCACCAGAGATACGAAAAGTGAAAAAGATCATACAGGGGCTTCAAAAGGCTTTTGAGAGCCGTGTCCGGCTGGGGATCATGTCGGTGCTGGCGGTCAACGAGGCGATGGACTTTAATTCCTTGAAGGAATTCCTCGACGTGACCGACGGCAATCTCGCGAGCCATTTGAAGGCCCTTGAAAAGGAAGAATTTGTTGAAATGCGCAAATCGTTCATCGGGCGCAAGCCGAATACGAGCTTCAGCATAACCGCAACCGGGCGGCAGGCTTTCGAAGGGCATTTATCGGCACTCGAAAAGTTGATCAGGTCGCAGCGGTAATTTTTTTTGAATATCAACTTTGAAATTGAAAGTACTTTTAGATCATAGAAGATAAGGGGCGCAGGAGCACGGGGTCACAGAAGTTTATCGAGAATGTTTGATCTTTAATGGGTCCATTTGAAAACTACTGCCGCCCGCTCTGTACTGTTCGGCTGCGCGTCGGGTCGAAATTTGACAATATCATTAATATTTAAACTAATTATTATGACTACTCAAAATGTTTCAGAAATCCATTCGGCTTCCATGACCAAGAGAATGGTTCAGGGCGCGGTCCCTGCGGTGATCCTGATGGCCATTTTCATCAGCGGTGTTGACAACCCCGATCCCGCCTGGGGAACCTATTGGTGGATCCGGCCCATATTGGTTATGGCCTTTGCCGGCGCGATGGGCGGCGTGTGCTATTATTTTATGGATCATTTCAGGATATTGGGCGGTTGGCAAAAGGTAGCCGCGAACATCGTCAGCGTGATCGTTTATGTAATCGGCCTCTGGATGGGCAGTGTCCTCGGGTTGGTTGGAACACTTTGGAACTGATGGGGCGCGTCATGACGCCGGGAACGGTGGCGAGCTATGCGTTCGGGTTGGTCCTTGTGGCAATCGGAATAGGAAATCTCCTCTATGTGCATCCGGTTCCCGGGATCGCTTTCCTGATTTTCGCGATGGTTTATTTTCCGCCCGTTTCGCCCTGGCTGGAAAGCACTTTGGGCACTCGCACCGCCTCGATCGCGAAATTTATTTTTGGCTTTGTCCTGATCTGGTTCACGCTTGGAATCAGCGACCTGGGCGAAATCATGGGATTCTAAAAATCATGGAAACCGAATATTTTGTAAAGGAAGGTTCAATAGTCCGTGAAATATGGGGAAGTGGCGATACCATTTTGTTCATATTTGCCGGGGCTGCCGCCGAATTTGCGCTCAACAAGGCCGTGGACTGGCTGTACTTCACCGGAAGGCTGCCGGCCGATCCGCTCGGCAGGTTGTTCTCGACCGTCGGGTATGCGCGTACCATCGTTTTTGCCGACCAGGCCACCGCGCTCCGGGCCATCGATTCGATTGCATCGATCCATTCGGCGGTAGAAACAAAACGCGGCGCCAGCATTCCCGATTGGGCCTACCGCGACGTGCTGTTCATGCTGGTGGGATATTCCATATCGGCTTTCGAATTATTGCACCGCAAGTTGTCGGCGGCCGAAAAACAGGAGGCTTTTGATGTATTTCTTCGCATTGGCACGCGGATGGGCATTCCCGGTCTTCCTACAACCTTTACAGAATATGAGACCATGCGGGAATCGCACCTGCAGGAAAACCTGCACCGCAGCGAATTTACCAAGGACCTTTTCAAGCAGTACAAAAAACACCTGGGCGCCGTGCGCTTTACCATCATGGTGGAATCGCAAAAACTGGTGGTTCCGAAGGTTGTGGCGAAATTGCTTCGGCACCGGCGCGGATCCGTGTTTCCCGTGGTAATATCGGCCTACAAATTCAGCCGGAACATAAAAGCCGACAGGATCTTGAAAAGTTTGATTCTGCCGGCCAGGTATAAGAAGGAGATCCTGGCGCTGGACCGGTAATCAGCGACCGCGATAAGTCAAGAGATGGTACAGAGCGTATCCTTGGGCAAACAATCCCAGTGCGGGCAAGGCCTCATCGAGCGAGGTGATCCATTCCTGCAGCCTGAAAATGAAGCCCAGCAGGACAATAACGGTGCCCGCCACGAAGTAGTATTTGAATTTGTCCATGAATAAAATATTGAGCATTAGTTAGCTGAAATCAGGCAATTCATGAAAAACTTCAAATATGGTACAAGATGGTCAAGGCGAAAGCGTATTTGGCGTATTTGTCTATTTGATAACGATTAGGGATCAATCGATGCATATTCAAATTTTATTCCGCTTCGCTCCAAACAATTCGCCAGCGGCTCGGGTCGAATTTTCAGCCGAGCCCGAACAGGAACGGAGCGAGGCTAAATTTTCAAATCAATTTACTTCTCCCGGCCTTATGTTTCCTCCAAAGATTGTTAGAATCCAATCGGTACATTTACACATTAATTAATTGTTACATTAACAAGGGGAGAGTACCTTCGGTCATCTCCGCCGGTCTCGCAAAATTGCAAATGCATCCTGCAAAGTAATGGGGTACTTCTTCGCATTGAACAATTGACCGAACAGGGGAGAGTACCTTCGGTCATCTCCGCCGGTCTCGCAAAATTGCAAATGCAATTTTTCGCTTGCTGCGCAAGCGGCGGCCCTTAAACGAAAAAAATCAGATCGAGCGAGCTCGTCTGATTTTTTCACTTAAGAACCGCGCGAAACCGCGCTTGATGTGGAGTCGGGGAGAGTCGAACTCCCGTCCAAACAGGCAATTAAAGAGCTTTCTACACGCTTATCCCCCGATTGATTTTTCGTCGCGATGCCTGGCCGGAGGCGGCCACAACGCGCTTAGCTTCTTAAGTGTCCGAAAGGCGCCAAAGCTTCACCCTCCGTAGGTCTATTTTTACGGTTCCCCTTTAAAGAACGCCACAGACCAGGGCTTTCAAGGAGAATCCTGCCCTCCTACCTTGTAGGAGCGAGGTTAATCTTACTATGATTCAGATTAAGCAGCAAGAGCGTAGTTATTTTCGCCGTTTATAAAGTCGCAACAACAGTTTTACGGGATATCGTTACCTTGCCCGGCGTGCTTACTGTTCAATTCGACCCGCTGTCAAAACCGGTCGACCCCAGAACAATTGATAATTGATGGCAAAGATAGGGCAATTATCGTTCCAAGGCAAGCCAATGTACCAATGGTTAATGTACCAATGTATAAATTGACCACAAAAGTTACCTCTGAGGTTATTGGCACAGTTTCACATTTTCACACTTTTTATCAGGGCGTTACCTATCGGTCGGGCTGTCCGCGCTACACGGTAGCTTGCTTCCATCCCTAACGCGGCATTCAAACTCAATCGGCGTCATCTTCCTTGAACGGGTAATCGCCAAACAACTTCGATAGGAATCTCACGCGATACGGCTTGGTGCTGTAGCGGTTGCTCAGCGCGATGATCATGACCTTTTCCTTCTTGAGGTTCACGTATGCCGATGTATTGCCGTGCCACCAGCCATTGTGGAAGTAAAAGTGCTGCCCCGTTACCCAATCGATCATCCTAATGCCGAGGCCGTAATTCTTTTCGCCCTTGTTCTCAAAGCTGTAGCCCACATAAACCTGCTTCTGCAATTTCGGGGTCAGGAAATTGGGGCTGTACCGTGCCATGTCAAATTTTAGCAGGTCGCGTGGCGTCGAATAGATGTTCTTGTCGCCATACACCGCGTCCAGGTAATCCAGCGCGATCTCGACGCCGTGCGCAAAATAGGAGGGAACGGCCGTCTCGCGGTGCTTCTCGATCTCGAAAACGAACGTGTCGTTCATGCCCAGGGGATCAAATACCATTTGTTTCATCGCCTCGGGGTAAGGCTTCCCCGATAGTTTCTCGATGATTAGCGCCAGCATCGCATAATTGGTGTTGCAGTAGGTGAAGCGGCGGTCGGTCAAAAAGGCCAGCGGAACCTTGTCGCTAATGTACCGTTCCAGTATGTCCTTGTTGGTCAACGGCTTTTTCTTGTCCCACTTCCCCGGTTGGTCAAAATAATATGCGTAATTCTGGAGGCCGCTCCGGTGGTTGAGGAGATGCTTGACCGTTACATCGGGATAGGGGAAGCCGGTAAGGATCGTGTTCACTTTTTGGTCGAGGTCAATGCGGCCCGCGTCCACGTACTCCAAAATCGCGGTCGCCGTCAGGACCTTGCTCACCGAGGCAATGTGCAGGGGCGTGTCCGCCTCTATGGTGGTACCCTCGATCCTGTCGGCATCGCCCTGGTACTTTTCATAAAGGATCTGCCCGTTCTGCGCGACGAGGAAACTAAGGCTTTCCTTATCGCTTCGCCAGTTTTTCTTGATGAAGGCGTCAATCTCGTTGCGTTTGCGGTTTACGTAATCGGCCGATAACCGCGGCTTGGTAATTTTATACGGCTCCATCCGCACGAGCGTATCATTGGGGTCGCGCTCGGCAGTGCCCGTTTTTTCGTTTACGTCGGAACATGAGGCCGCTAAAACCGAAATGAAAAAGATCCGTATGAGTGTTTGGCTTATATTCATCGTTGTTCGCAAATATAAAAAATCACGTTTCGGGCATTTCCCAATCGATGTTAATCTATGCCCAAATTTTTCAACATATGTGCACAACTTCGGCTTTTGGAATCCACCGTGCATTTGCGGGGCCGCGATTGAAAGGCTATTTTTGCAGTAAATTACCCCATATGAAATTCGGCATCATCCGCGAGCGCAAAAACCCACCTGACCGCAGGGTCGTATTTTCACCCGAGGCCCTTCAGCAATTGAAGGCGCGCTTTCCGCAGGCCGAGATACTGGTGGAACGTTCCGACATTCGCGTGTTCCCTGATTCAGAATATATGGCCGCAGGATTTGAATTGACCAACGATCTTTCGGGGTGCGATGTCCTTTTCGGTGTCAAGGAAGTCCCCGTTGATGCCCTCATCGCCAACAAAAAATACTTTTTCTTCTCGCATACCATCAAGAAGCAGGCGCACAACCAAAAACTGCTGCGCGCGATCCTCGACAATAAGATCGATCTATATGACCACGAGACCATTGTCGATGGCAACTTCAAGCGATTGATCGGATTCGGTCGTTATGCCGGCATCGTGGGCGCCTATAATGGTTTCCGCGCGTTTGGCGTCAAATACGAGCTGTTCGATCTTCCAAAGGCCGAGACGCTTTCCGGCCAGGATGCGCTCATCTCCAAATTGCGGCGC